>NZ_JHWX01000015.1 GCF_000621965.1 Methanobrevibacter wolinii SH | reverse complement strand
TGTATCTAATTTTTTAAGGTTTTTAAAACCATTAGAGGAAAATATTTGTTTTGATTTTCTAGAACCAATAATTTTAAATATTTTATTCAACATAATATAATTTGGGTCGTTTTTATCAAGATTTAGATTGTGGAACATTTTTTTCGCCAAATATATATTTGTTGCACTTATTATTTAAATTTATTGGTTTAAACGACCTTTTTTTATTAAATTACTAATTTTCCAATTGTATTATTACAAAACAAGAATATACAATAATTAAAACTATAAAAATAAGAAAAATTAGGGCTCAAAAACAAGTCAAAAATTCAGGCCCCTATAAATATTTATTTATCTAAAACTTTTTTTAAATTACTTTATTTAAAATTTTAATTCTTTATTTTATTATTTAACCTTTAATTAAAATTTTTTTTAATTTATTAATAAAAATAGTGTATTATTATTTAATTAAGTTAAAAAATTAGGTATTGTTTAATTTATTGTTTAATAAAAATAGTGTATTATTATTTAATTGTGTTAAAAATCAGTTAATTTAGTTTTAAATTATTATAAAATTAGTTTAAATAGATTTAAAAGAATTTAAATCTATCTAAGTTTATTGCACCAGCTTTTATAAAGAAGTATACATAGGAAATGTCTAATGTTAAGAATACTAAGGAAATAATTAATTGGTTAATACCAGCACTTCTTGCTTCAACATCTCCTTTACGACTTATGTTATATATTGCAAAAAATACTCCAACTATTGGTATTAATATAGCTAAAATATAACCATACATTATTGAACTTTGGTGTTGTGACTTTTCAACTACTTCTAAATAATTATAAGTGATATTATCTTTTTTGGTTTGAAATTCAAATCCACATTTAGGACAAAATCCATAACTTAAATTATAAATTCTACTATGGCATTGAGGACATTGAACAGCTTTTACTTGTACTTTTCTGTACTGTGGTTCCTCAAATTTATATTGGTATCCACATTTGGGACAAAATCTTGAATTATCATCTGTTTCTGTGTTACATTGAGGACAATGTTTAACCATTCCTAAGTCTCCTTTATATTTATATTAGTAATTAATAGTATCTTATATTATAAATATTATATCTTAATTTTTTAATATTTTTAGGTTTCTTGAAATTTTTAAATTTAATATATATTTTAAAAGTATTGTTTTATAAACCTAAATTTTAAATAACTTATGTTCTTATTATATATAAATTTATAATTTATTTAAACTAAATGTTTTATTTTAAATATAAAGTTAATAATTATATAATTCTATTAATTATAAATATAACTATAGTTATATATAATAATTGTAATTATTTATTAAATTTTATTAATCTTATAATTATAAAATTATCTTGTATTTTTTAATCTATTTTTTCTATAATAGATACTTAAATTCAAAATAATTTTAATTAAAATTATCTTAGAAAATATTTAAAAAGTTAAAGTTCTTAATTATTAAATAAAAATCATTATATTTAAATTAATTAAATTAAATATTATATAATAAGTTTTATTAATTAAATATTATTTTAAAAAAATTATTATCTTAAAAAATTAATTATTAAGAATTAAAGTAGGGATTAAAATGAAACAAAAATCAGTTGGTCAAGTTCAAACTAAATTTTTTAATATTGATGAAGAACTTCATTTAAAATCTGGCCAGACTTTAAATCATGTAACTATAGCATATGAAACTTATGGTGAATTAAATAAAGAAAAAAATAATGCTATTTTAGTCTGTCATGCACTAACTGGTGATGCTCATGCTGCAGGATGGCATGAAGGTGATAAAAAACCAGGATGGTGGGAAATAATTATTGGTCCAGGAAAAGCTTTGGATACTAATAAATATTTTATTATATCCTCAAATGTATTAGGTGGTTGTAAAGGAACTACTGGTCCAGCATCTATAAATCCAGAAACAAATAAAGAATATGGTCTTAGTTTCCCATTTATAACTATATCTGACATGGTTCATGCACAGAAAAAACTAGTTGATTCTTTTGGAATTAAAAAATTATTATGTGTAATTGGAGGAAGTATGGGTGGTATGCAGGTTCTTCAATGGGCAATTGATTATCCTGATTTTATTAAAAAAATTATTCCAATTGCAACTACAGCAAGATCAACTCCACAGCAAATAGCTTTTAATGAAGTTGCAAGACAATCTATTGTTAAAGATTCTAATTGGAATGGTGGAGATTATTATGATGGTCCACATCCAGAAGATGGTTTATCTGTAGCACGTATGATTGCACATATTACTTATCTTTCTGAAGAATCTATGTATCAAAAATTTGGACGTGACCTTCAAGATAAAAATGAATTAAGTTATAATTTTGATAGTGATCCTGATTTTCAGGTAGAAAGTTATCTTCATCATCAAGGTGAAACCTTTGTTAAAAGATTTGATGCTAATAGTTATCTTTATGTAACAAAGGCAATTGATTATTTTGATCTTGCAGATAATGATTCTCTTGTAGATGGTCTTAAAAATATTAAAGCTAAAACACAATTAATATCAATTGATTCTGATTGGTTATATACTACTGAACAATCTGCTGAGATATTAAAAGCACTTCAAGCAAATGGAGTAGATGTTAATTTTACTGAGATTACGTCAAGTAAAGGACATGATGCATTCTTTATTGAAGCAGGACAATTAAATTATATTATTGGTCAATTTTTATCTGATAATGTTGTAGAAGATTTAATGGAAACTAATGTTCCAACACTTAATTATAATGGAAGCCTTAAAGATGCTGCTAAATTAATGTTAGATGAACACTTAACTCATGTTCCTATTGTTAAAAATAATAAATTAATTGGAATTATTACATCTTGGGATTTATCTAAAGCAATTGCTATTAATTGCAATGATTTAAAAGAAGTTATGACTACAGATGTTCAATTTTGTACTCCAGATGAAGCTATTACTGATATAGCAAATCAAATGAAGAAGTATGATATTTCATGTATGCCTGTTGTAAATGATGATTTAGAAGTTGTTGGTCTAATTTCTACTGATTTAATTAGTCATTTAGTGAGTAATTTATAGTTAAGTAATTTTGCTGATTTAATTAGTCATTTACTGGGTTTAAGTAATTAGTTTCTGCTGATTTAATTACTCCTTAATAAATAATTTATTTAATTATTTATCTTAAAATTTAGCTATATTCATAGATTAAATTAGAATTTTTAATTTTTTAATTAATTTTTTTTTTATATTTTTTATTTCTATTTTTTAACTTAATATTAATAGTTAAATTAATGTTTAAAAACAAATTATTTCATTTGTTTATAATCTATTTTTAAAAAATAGCTTAGTTTATAAATAATGTCTTATAAATCTTTTATTAATGATAATATTATTAAATATCCATTTTAATATTTAAAGTAAACTATTTATAGTAATATAATAAAAAATATTATTATATTATATATTTTTATATTTTATTTATTCAGTAAATTAATTTATAAAAATATGACTATTATTAAATATTTTTATTAAAATTATTTAAATTTCCTATAATTTTTTTTAAAAAAAGACTCTGATTGATAATATGTGTGGAATATTAGGATTGTATGGTAAATTTAAAGGAAATGATATTCTTTCAATGATGAAGATTATTGAAAGAAGAGGTACAGATGCACATGGAGTGTATCTAGAAAACGATGAAACAACATTTTTTGATAATAACATTGATATAAATGCTTTTAATGATGATAATGAATATAATGTAGGTTTTGGTCATAATTTACTTTCTATTTCTAATTTTTATAATGAAGATAATCTTTTAAATCTTCAACCTAAAAAATTAAACAACCTTGTTTTATCATTTAATGGAGAAATATATAATTATAAAGAAGTTTTAGACTTTTTAAAATCTAATTTATATGATGGTGAAGCTCCAAAAAGTGATTGTGACCTTTTAATGCAGGTTTTAAATTATTATTATAATAAAAATCAAGATCTTTTAGAAGCAGTACAATACACAAATAGACGTATTGATGGAGATTATGTTTATGCTATATATGATGGTGAAAATATTGCTCTTTCAAGAGATTCTGTAGGTGTAAAACCATTATTTTATGGTGAAAATGATACTATCAGAGGATTTGCATCTGAAAGAAAAGCATTATGGAAAGTTGGAATTACTGATGTAAAAACTCTTGAACCAGGTCATATTCTTTATAACTATGAAGATATTGAACCTAAATACTTAATATATGATTATGAGTCAAATAAAAATCATAAATATGAGACTTATATAAAATATCTAGATGAATATCTTAATGAATCAGTAAAAGATAGAATAGCTAATATTGATGATATTGGACTTGTATTTTCTGGTGGAGTAGATAGTACATTACTATTATATTATATATTAAATAATCTTGAAGATAATCAAACACTTAAATTATATACTGTAGGTAATGAGAATTCACAAGATCTTAAATATGCAAGAAGAATTGCAGAAGATTTAAATTTACCTTTACGTGAAACTGTTATAAATGAAGATGTTGTACGTGAATTTTTAGATGATACCTTACTTGCTATTGAAGAACCTAATTTAATGAAATTAGGTGTAGGTATGACTACTTATATTGCTACACATATGGTTCATGAAGATGGAATTAAAGTAGCTTTATCTGGTCAAGGTGCAGATGAATTATTTGCAGGATATAAAAGATATTTAGATACCTATGAAGAAGGTTATAAAGATGTTGATGGCTTATTCTATAAAAGATTTAGAGCAGTAGAACATGAGCTAAGACAAGATATTGCACATATTCATGATGTAAATCTTGAACGTGATGATGCAACTAGTATGGCTAATACTGTTGAATTACGTGTACCTTATCTTTCTGATAAAATAATTAAATGGGTACTTAATATTCCTGCTAAATATAAAATAAATGGTAGTGCTGATAATATTCGTAAAAACATATTAAGGGAACTTGCAGTTAAAAAAGGAGTTCCTGAAGATGTTGCATACCGTAAGAAAAAAGCAGCTCAATATGGTTCGGGTATTGATAAATTTTTAAGAAGAAAAATATTTAGAAATACAAATCTTAATAAATACTTTGAAGAATTAGTAGATTCTTATGTTTATAATTGAGTTTTTACTTATTCGATTTTTTATGGGTATAATAAATTTAATTTAAATTTTATTTTTTTAATATAATTTTGTATTTTCTTTATTGTTTTAAATAGATATTTTTAGATATTTTTTTAGTTAAGTTTGGTTTTATTGTTTTTAATAAGTATTTTTAGATATTTTTTAGTTAAGTTTGGTTTTATTGTTTTTAATAAGTATTTTTAGATATTTTTTAATTAAACTTAATTTTATTGTTTTAAATATGCATATTTTAAGCATAAATATTTGATTTATATTTTTATTTTTAATTTTTTACTATTTATTTTATTATTTAAGCTTATTTTATTATTTTAACTTATTAAAAGTTATTTAATATAAAATTTAATTTTTTTAAATTTATTTATTCTTTAATTAGGATAAAATTACATTTTCAATTTTAATGGTTTCAGGTATTAAGTTTAATTTTTTCTTATTTTTATAAAATTAGTTAAAAACTTTTAAAGTTTTAATTAAAAATTAAGAATAATCTTTTATTAACTAGCTTTAATTCTTAAATAAAACTATAAGTTTATTAATATAAAAAAATTAATATATAATTATTATATTATTTTAATTTATAATTATTCAAGTTTAAAGGAGATTTATTATGGAAATTAAAGAAGATGCTGAAAAAATTCTTGAAAAATTTTCAAAAACATTAGATACTATTCCAGATCTTGATGAAACAATTTATATTACTGATAATTTAAATTTAACTCGTAAAGATGAATGTATTAAAATGGATGCTTCTAAAATTAGAAGAAATGCAAAAATAGATAAAAAAGGAAATTTAGTAGTTAAAAAAGCTGACTGGACTAATTAAGGTGATAGTATGAGGATGGATTTAGTACTTGAACTTTCAGATACTCCTGGACAATTAGTTTCTTCACTCTTACCATTCAAAGAGTTAGGTGCTAATCTTGTTACAGTTATTCATCAAAGGGATTATAAAAATGAAAATGGAAAAATTCCTGTACAAATAACTGTAGAAGGAGAAAGAGATAATCTTGAAAAAATCATTGAGTCAATTGAAGAAATGGGAATTAGAATACTTAAAGTTAATGGTTCTTTAAAAACTGTTAAACTTAGTACTATTCTTATTGGACATGTTATTGATACTGATGTAAGAGATACGGTAGATCAATTAAATGCAATGGATAATGTAACTGTAACTACTATGGAAGTAAAATTTAACAATGAAGAAAAATCATCTGGATTAATAACTGTAGAAATGGCTTTAGGATTAAAAGATCAAGTACTAAATAAAATTAATGAAATCGCCGCTTCCAAAGACCTTTTAGTTATTAATGAGATTTAAGGGGTTTTAAAATGAAAGATTTAAAATTATGTATAATGGGATTTGGAGCTGTTGGTCAAGGTTTAGCTAAAGTAGTCTCATTAAAAAGAGAATCAATTAAAAAAGATTATGATGTTAATTTAAAAATTGTATCTGTAGCAGATTCATCAACATCAGCAATATGTGAAGATGGTCTTGATGAGAAGAAATTAATTGATATTAAAAAAGAAACTGGAAAAGTTGGTAATTATCCAGAATATGGTAGTAATATATCAGGTTTAGATGTTCTTGATGCATGTGACTTTGATGTTCTTATGGAAGCAACACCAACTAATATTAAAGATGCAGAACCAGCAAGAAGTTTAACATTAAAAGCATTTAATATGGGTAAAGATGTTGTAACATCTAATAAAGGTCATCTTGCATTAAATTTTAAAGAATTAATGGATTCTGCTAAAGAAAATAATGTATTATTTAAATTTGAAGCAAGTGTAGGTGGAACAATGCCTATTATTAATCTTGCTCAGGAAACACTTCCTGCAAATGAAATTAAATCAATTGTAGGTATTTTAAATGGTACAACAAATTATATTCTCTCAAGAATGACTTCTGAGGGAACTTCTTATGAAGATACTTTAAAAGAATCACAACAACTAGGAATTGCTGAAACTGACCCTACACAAGATGTAATGGGTATTGATGCTGCATGTAAAACTGTAATTTTAGCAAATGCTTTACTTGGAATTCCTGCAACATATAATGATGTTAAAGTTAAAGGTATTTCAGAAATAACTTCTGAAGCTATTTCACTTGCAGGAAAAGAAGGTTATTTAATTAAATTAATTGCTGAAATTTCACCAAATAATCTTGAGGTTTCACCAAGACTTGTAAGAAAAGGTAGTGTATATGATATTAATGGAACCTTAAATATGGCTAATCTTAAAACAGATTTATCTGGTGATGTTACAGTTATGGGTATTGGTGCAGGTTCAGTTGAAACTGCTGCAGCAATGTTAACTGATTTAATTCATGTAATTCGTGAAAAATATTAAATAAACTTTTTTTTAAGTTTATTTATATTTATTTTTTTATATTGATTTTTTAATTTATCTATTTTTTAAATTGTATTAAAATACATATTAATTTTTATTGGAGTTAATTTTTTATGAAATATGTTATAATTATTGGGGATGGAATGTGTGATTATCCTCTTGATGAATTAGATGGTAAAACTCCTCTTGAATATGCTAATATTCCAAACATGGATAGATTAGCTAAAGAGGGAAAATGTGGTCTTACAAATAATGTATTTGAAAAATATGCACCAGGATCTGATGTTGCAAATATGAGTATATTTGGTTTTAATCCAGATAAATATTATACTGGTAGAGGTCCTCTTGAAGCAGGAAACATGGGTATTGATACTGATAGTAATGATGTAATATTTAGATGTAATACCATTACAGAAAAAGATGGATGTTTAGATGATTTTAATGCAAATCATATTACATCTGAAGAAGCAGCTATTTTACTTAATGATTTAAATAAATATTTTAATGAAAAATATCCTGGATTTAAAGGTAAATTTTATTCTGGTGTAAGCTATAGGCATGTATTTGTATACTCTTGTGAAAATGATGATGAGGTCAAAGATATGACTAGTTTTGATACTGTAGCTCCTCATGATATTGTTGGTGAAGAAATTGATAAATACACTAATTGGGATAATAATACTTCTGGAAGTAAAATTAAATCAATAATGTCAGAATCAAAAGAATTTCTAGAAAATCATGAAGTTAATAAAAAACGTATTGAAAATGGTCTTAAACCTGCAAATATGGTATGGTTATGGAGTCAAGGTGTAACTCCTAAACTTGATAATTTCACTGATATGTATCATCTTAAAGCAGCAGTTATTACTGCAGTAGATTTACTTAAAGGAATTGCAAATCTTGGTGGAATGGATATTATAAATGTTCCAGGAGCAACAGGATACTTTGATACTGATTATGCTGCAAAAGGTAAGTATGCTATTGATAATCTTAAAAATTATGATGTTTTATATGTTCATATAGAGGCTCCTGATGAAGCAGGTCATGCTCAAAATGTTAAAGAGAAAGTTAAAGCTATTGAATCTATTGATAAATATATAGTTGGACCTATATGGGATGCATTAGAAGAAAATTATGATGATTATAAATTAGTTGTTTTACCAGATCATCCAACACCTATACCTGTAGGTACACATACTCGTGATGATATTCCACAAGTAATATATTCATCTAATGGACAAGCTGATGATGTTGATTCTTATAGTGAAGCTAAAATATCTAAAGGTTCTATTAAAAAAGAGCCTGGTTATAAATTAATTTCTAGATTAATAAATGATGATTATTAAGTATTATCTTTTTTACTTTAAATTTTTTCTTTATTTTTTAATTTAGTTGGTAATTTTATTATTATAAAATTTCTAATTGCTCATTATTTTTTATTTATTTAATAGCTATTTTTAAAATATTTTTTAGCTGTCTACTTTATTTTAATGGTAATATTTATATATTCATATGTAGATAATTTATATTAGTGTTAAAATGAGAAATTTTAATGATACTACTAGTGTTAAAATAAATAGGGAAAAGAAGAACTTAGTTAAATCAAAGGGCATCAAATTACAAGATATATTAGATGATGCAATTAATTTGGAACTAGGTATTCTTGATGAAGAATCGCTCAATAAAAATAAAATTAAAGATTTCTTATTAAAAATTAATGAAATAGAAAAAGAAAGAGACAAAAATCTCGATAGTTTTAATAAAGAGATTGATGTACTTTTAAGTGAACTTTATCAATTCCGAGATGAAGAGGAAAAAAGGTACAATGATCAAATTAAAATACTTCAATCTAAAATTGATTATTTAGAATCATTGTAATTCTTTTAAAATCTTTTAGGGTTTTTCGTATTTATTTGTTGAATATTATTTTTCAACAGAAATTTTTGTTTTATATAATTAGTTAATAATTTTATTATTAAACTAATTATTTTTTTATTTTTTATTTTTTTATTATACTTTATTGTTTTTTTATATTGTTTCTTTTTCTGTAATTAACAACTAATTACACTTTTTTTATTTCTTTCTTAATTTTTATGTTGTTTTTTTTGGATAGCTATTCTTTTTTATTATTTTTTGTGTTCTATTTGTGTTTGTTTTTTTTTATTTGAGTATGTTTATAGTTTTATGGTTATTTTTCTTATTTAAGAATATTTTTTGTAGTTTTTATGTTTGTTTTTCTTATTTAAGAATATTTTTTATTTTTTTAATTATTTTATAAACAATATAAATATTATTAAAAATATAAATATTAGTGATTTAAATTTTATGAAGTGATTTGATGGCTGCAGAATTTGGTTTTGGTTTAATGAGGTTACCTGTAATTGATGATAATGTAGAAGATATTGATATTAATCAATTACAAGAAATGGTAGATACAGCAATGGAAAATGGTGTTAATTTCTTTGATACTGCTTATCCTTATCATAATGGTGAAAGTGAAAAAGCAATTAAGAAAACACTTGTTGATAAATATCCAAGGGATTCATATATATTATCAAATAAATTACCTTTGTTTAGTATTGAAAAAGAAGAAGATATGAAAAATATTTTTAATATACAAATTCAAAGATGTGGTGTAGAATACTTTGATTATTATATGTTACATAACTTAAGTACATGGAGTAAAACAATATTTAAAGATGTAGATTGTTTTAGTTTTATTAAAAAATTAAAAGAGGAAGGTAAAGCTAAAAAAATAGGATTTTCTTTTCATGATACACCAGAATTATTAAAAGAAATTCTTAGTAAACATCCAGAGATGGACTTTATACTTTTACAAATTAATTTTGTAGATTGGGAAAATGAATCAATTAAAGCAAAAGAATGTTATGAGATTGCATTAGATTATGGTCTTGAAATATTAGTAATGGAACCTTTAAAAGGAGGAACTATTGTTAATATGCCTGATTCTGCTAAAAATCTATTAAAAAATTATCATCCTAATGATTCAATAGCTAAATGGGGTTTAAGGTTTTCTGGAAGTTTAGATAATGTATCTTATGTTTTATCTGGTGTAGGTGATTTAGAACAATTAAAAGATAATATTAAAACATTTAATGAATTTAAACCAATTACACTTAATGAATTAACTCTTCTTAGTGATGTTACAGAAATTATTAATGATTCAGTAGCTATTCCTTGTACTGGTTGTGGATACTGTTTAGAAGATGGTATATGTGAAAGACATATTCCAATTGCAGAATATTTTAATCTATATAATCAAGCAAGTTTACTTGGATTTAAAGACTTTTCAACTCAACAAATATATTATAGAACAATTGGTTTAAGTCCAGATAAAGGACTTGCTTCAGAATGTGTTGATTGTGGTGAATGTTCTAAAATATGTCCACAACATCTTGAAATCTCTAAGTATCTTATGGAAGTTTATAAAAAATTTGAGATTACTATGAATGAGTTTTAATTTTTAGGTATTTATTGAAGTTTATAGAATTTTGAGATTATTATGGTTGAGTTTTAATTTTAGGTATTTTATTGGAGTTTATAGAAAATTTTGGATTATTATGGTTGAGTTTTAATTTTAATAAAATATTTTAATTTTTTTATTTATCAATATTTTATCTTTAAATTATTTATATTATAAGATATTAAGTAATATTAACTATTATTTTTTTTATTTTAATTTAATCATTTTTTATATTAATTGGTGTTATTATGGAGTATTATAAATATAAGGATAAAGAAAATTTATTTAAAGATATTAGTCCTTATTTTAATGTAAATGTATTTGATGATTATAATCTTTATAAGATGCTTGGTATTTTATGTATTACTCAAGATAGTTATAAACTTAAATTCCAAAATGGATTCTTTAAAATTTTTGGAGTTAAAGAATATGATTCATCTAATTTTGATTTTAATAATTTAATTGATGAAATATCTAAAAATATTATTAATTATAAAAATACAGATAAAAAACTTAAAGGAATCATTGAAAATTTAAAAAATTTTAAAACTAAAATTGCTTTTATAAATAATGTTTTTTATGATACTGGTGATTTAATTAAATGTTTAGAAGTATATTTTGTAAGTACTGAAATTAATGAAGAACAATCATTATTAATTGTTGTTAAAAATGATAATATAATTATTGAAGATAAATTAGAACTTCTTGAATTAAATAATCAAAAAAGTATATTATTAAAAGAGGTTCATCATAGGGTTAAAAATAATCTACAAATTTTAAACAGTTTAATTAATATTCAACAGAGATTTCAATTTTCAGATTCTGAGATAATCCATTCTATGAAAGTATATATTTCATCAATGGCAATTATACATGAAAAACTTTATTCAGAAGATAAATTTGATTATGTTCTTTTAAATGAATTTTTTATAAAGTTCAAAAATAATCTTTTAGATTTATATTCTAATATGGGAATAAATTTTGTTTTTGATCTTAAAGAGAACTTATATTTAAATGTAAATATAATGATGCCATTTTCATTAATTCTAAATGAGTTGATTATAAATTCAATTAAATATGCTTTTCCTGATGGATTTGAAGGTAAAAAAGAAATTGTTTGTTCTATTAAATCTGATGATAATTTATGTAAAGTTCATTATTTTGATAATGGTGTAGGTTTATCAAATGACTTAGATAAAGATTCATTAGGTAAAATCCTTGTTGATTCTCTTGTTGGTCAAATTGATGGTGATTTTACTATTTGTAATTCAAATAAAGGATTTGAATGTTATATTGAATTTCCAATGATTGATGTTTAATATGGGGGTATTTTCATTAAATCAATAATTATTATTGAAGATGAAGCTATAATTTCTTTAGATTTATATTTAGAATTAAAAGACAAAGGTTATACAGTTTATAATGCAGATAATTATTTTAGTGCTTCTAAAATCATTATTAATAAACATCCTGATTTAATTATTGTTGATTTAATACTTAAAGAAGAAGGTTTTAATGGTATTGATATTTATAAAAGATTTAAAGATGATAACTATAAATTTATATTTATTTCAGGTATAAATCATTCTGATGAACTTGATAATTTTATTAAATCTGAAAATATAATTTTTATTGATAAACCATTTGTTTTTGATGAATTATATAAACATATTAAAGAGCTTTTATAAATTTAATTATACTCATTTTTTACTTAAATCTTATTTTCTCTATAATTTAAATCTTTTAAAGCCTAATTTTTTTATAAATAATTTAAACAGTGTTAATATTAAAATTAAATTTTAAAAAATTTATTTAGAAAAATTAAAATAATTTTAACAAAGTTATAATCATATTGAGTATATGATAATTGGATTTTTTACTATAAAATCTTATTATTACTTCTTAAATTAATTATTCTACTAATTTTTATTATATAGTTAAATATTTAAACTAAAATTCATATATAGTTAATATATACTGATTATTAGTATATTTTTTTAGTTTATAGTTAAAATTTATATATATAAGTTTTATACTAATTTTTGGTGTATTATTTTCATATTTCGAAAATAAATAAGTAATTATTTTTTAAATTTAAAATTATTTTTATTTATTCAAATGAATTGGTATATTTTATATTTATTTTTTATAATATAGTAGAAATAATTTTAAATTTAAATTGTAATTTTAAAATTCAGAATTTCAATTTAATAAAAATTTAAATTAATATTATTTATTAAATTTTGTTCGTTAATATTGGGGTATATTATGAAAAATACTATATTAATTGTTGAAGATGAATCAGTTACTGCACTTGATTTAAAATTCACACTTGAAGATTTAGGTTATGAAGTTGTTGGTATTGCAGATACTGCTGAAGATGCTATTAATCTTGCTGCTGAATTGTCTCCAGATTTAACAATTATGGATATTCATTTAAAAGGTGAGATGACTGGTATTGAAGCAGCTAAAAAAATTTCAGAGCTTAATTTACCTGTTATTTTTTTAACTGCATATTATGATGATGAAACATTTGGTAATGCATTAGAATGTTCATCTACATATGCATTTATTACAAAACCTTTTAATAAGAACAATATTCGTTTAAATGTAGATTCTGCAATTAAACGTTCTAAAGTTGATGCTGAAAAACTTGATATGGCTCATGGTTTTATAAAAAAATAGATTTCTGCATTGATTTTAATATCTTTGGCATTTTTAAATTTCTTTCTTAATGTCTTTTTTGATATTTTTAGGTTTATTATTGTAAAATGTCTTTTTTATTAAAATCATTTTTTATTTAATTTTCTATTTTCTTTATTAATTTGGTTTTAAATAGTTAAATGTTTGATTTTTCTATTTTCTTTATTAATTTGGTTTTAAATAGTTAAATATTTTCTATTAATTTAATTTTTTTAATAAATATATTAATTTTTATGAATAAAGGAGTGTAATAATTGAAAGACAATGAAAAGGGGTATTATTCTTCTTTAAATTCTAGTGGTTATACGAAAAATTCATCTTCAAATTCTAATGTTGAATTTGAGGATTCTTTTCAAAATTTTGGTGGTGTGAGTAAAGAGAATAAGGATTTAGATAATTTAGATGAATCTACATATGATATTATTCATGAAGTAGCTAAAAATGAGTTTTCTTCACTTAAAAATTTAAAAAATACTAAAGATTTGCTTATTAATATTGATGATTCTAAGTTAAATCAAGATAAATTACTTGAAAATGTTCCAAGGATATATATTATTAGTAAAAATAACTTGATTGTTAAGAATATTAAAAAGATTATAAAAAAAGAGCATTATGATTGTATTGGTATATCTGATAATATTGAGGATTCACTTAGGTTTATTGAAGATAAATTACCTGATTTAGTTTTTATTAGTTTTGATTTAGATGATGGATCTATTGGTAAAAATATTAATAAGTTAGATATTCCATTAATCTATATTTTTAGTAAAGATGATAATTTAAAACAGAACAATGTTCTTTTAACAATGGATTATGGCTTTATTTTTGAAGATTCTGATTTAAATGAGATTAAATTTGCTATGAAAATTGCTCTTAAAAAACATGAAAATAATGTTAAATCTGTAGTTAATGTTAAATCAAAGATTAATGAAAAAAATATTGAATTAGGTATTGAAAAATTATATTCTGCTTTACTTTTAGTTCTTTCAGTATTCCTTATATTATCAGGTATTATTTCTAAGAATGTTACATTTTTACAATGGATTATATTTATTCCATCTGTAATTATGATATTTTTAGCATTAGTAAGTTTGTTTAAAATGGATGAACCTACTCCATATGAAGTGCCACCATTTGTTTCAGTTATTATTCCAGCACATAATGAACAGTATACTATTGAATCAACAGTTAGAAGTATTGCAAATATAGATTATAATTATAAAGGTAAAACTAATTATGAAGTTATTGTAGTAAATGATGGTTCTGAAGATAAAACTGGTGAAATTTTATCTAATCTTAAGAATGAATTTTCTAATTTAAGAATAATAACACGTAAACCACCTAAATCTGGTAAAGGTAAAGGTTTTGTACTTAATGATGCACTTACATTAGCTCATGGATCAATTATTGGTGTTTTTGATGCAGATACTCAAGTACATCCAGATTTTCTAGAAAAATTAGTTCCTTATTTAAATAATCCAAAAGTAAAAGGTGTTCAATCAAGAGTTAGAATGTATAATAAAGATTATAATTTTTTAACTAATATGCAAGATGTAGAATTCTCAGGTTTTGGAAATATACTTAGAGCTAAGGATAATCTAAAATTTAATGGATTCTTAGGTGGAAATGGACAGTTTGTTAAAAAGGATGCAATTATTAATTCTGGAAAATGGGATGGATTTGCAGTTACAGAAGATTTAAATTTAAGTGTTAAAATATTAATCAATGGTGGAGAAATTAGATATTGTCCTGAAGTTGCTGTTTATCAAGAAGCTATATATAATTGGGGCGACTTTATGAGACAAAGAGTTCGTTGGGCTATAGGTAATTTTGAAACATTATTTGTTTATTTCTCGAGTATTCTTTCTAGTAAGTTACCTTTATTTAAAAAAATAGGTATTATAACTCATATTAGTAATTATGCTTTTAATTTATTCATTTTCGTTGGTTTTATAATATTTATTATAAATATTTTAGCATGGTTTATATTCCACATTCCTACAGTAATACGTATGGAAGCACCTTTATTAATTGGAGTTATTTCAGCAGTTGGTTTCTTCCCAGGTATAATCATTGCATTATTAAGGGATGATAAGAAATATCTTAAATTTATTATTGATTTAATTGAATATTGGCTTTACTGTTTCCATTTAATTCCATTATTCTTTAAAACAATGTGGGCTATGATTACAAGAGTTGAAAGAAAATGGGATAAAACTACACATAAAGGTATGGAAGATGATGATGTGGAGGCAAGTCAATGAGAAAAAAAGATATTGTAATAAGTTTTATTATAATTATAGTCTTTCTTTATATAATTGCTAACTTAAGTACTGTTAATAGTATATTATCTTGGGGTACTGAAAATGCAATCACCTTTGGAGACAGTACTGTTAATGTTCCACAAGCATGGAATACAACAAAACAATTGAATATGACAAGTAAGGCTAAAACTAATAATTCTATTACTAATGGTTATGTTGTATGGGATTTATGGGACGATTGGCCAGAAGGTTGTATAACTTCAGTATCTAATAATAAATTAAAAAATTTAGAACATGGTAATTATAAGATTTTAAATACAAGTACTGTTAATTTAGGTGGTAACAATGTATCTAGACAGTACTTTATGAATCCTTCAAGAGGATCTAAATATAATAATAGTAATATTGGTGTAGTTTATATTTTTAATAGAGAAGATAAAAATTATTCAGTACAAATCCATTACTTTACAAAACATGACTATAATAATTCTTCTTATAGGAGAGAATTAGATGATAGAATGGAAGATTTCATGTCTAATATCCATAATAAACATTATGATGGATTCTTCTCTAGATTAGATAAAATCATACACTTTTTTGCTAGAGAATTAAATATTAAAATTAATTTTTAATTCTCTTTTTTTCTGTATAATTTATTTTTGGGTTTATTGTTTTTTAGTCTTTTAATAACTTGTTTTTTTTAATTTTTTTTTTAGTAGTTGTTTTTTATAAGCCATTATTTTTGACTTTATTTTAGTTTTTTTATAATTTTTGAATCTGTTGAAATCCTATTTTTTATAAAAATTTAAACAGTATTTAATGTATGAAAATCAATTTTAAGAAAGTTTATTCTAAAAATTTTGAGGATTTCAACAAAGCCTAATTTTTTGTTTTTTTTTATTGTTTATTGATTTTTTTAGAGTTATAATTTTAATTAATATGTTTATAATATAAAAAAAGTTTATTTATTAATAATTAATGTATTAATCTATTATTTCTTTAAATAAAAATAGTTTATATAAGATATAATAGTTATTATATCTTAATTTATATTTAATATTTTGTTTATACTTAATTTTCTTCAAGTTATACTTAATATACTTAATTTATACTTAATATCTCTTCAATTTTCTTATTATCTTTATGATAACGTTCTGATTCAATAAGAATAAATAACTCATCATTATATTTAAGGTAGGTATCATCATTTGGAATCATATAACTATTATCACGAACAAGTGATATTACAAGTACAGTTTCAGGAAATGGTATTTCATTAAGTTTTTTACCATTAAATTTACAATCAAATGGAATAGAATATTCATTAAGTATTGGTCTTACACCTTTTCTATACTTACATTTATTATCTTTAATAAGATTTTTCATAAGAGAATCATAGATAGGTTCATTATTTAAAATTGTAGGAATCATATATGCAAATATACTTACAATAATAAGTGCTACAAGACTATGTGCTGAACCAGTCATTTCTGCAATTAAAACTACACCTGTAATAGGACTTCTAACAGTAGCAGTAAACATTGCAGCCATAGATACAATTATAATTTTATATGCAAATATAGGGTTAAGATGGAATATTGGAATTACAATAGAACTAAATATAGCACCAATATATGCTCCAAGTACAAGAAGTGGGAAGAAAATACCTCCTGGAGCACCTGATGAAAATGAAAGTACTGATATTAACCATTTAGCTATTAATAATATAATTAAAAAAGATAAAGATGGTATAGCAATCTCGAGGATATTTATCATAGAATGTCCTCCAGCAAGAACTTGTGGGATGTAAAATCCACATATACCAGCTATAATAAATGCACTAACTACTCTTATTTCAATAGGAATATTATACTTCTCCCATAATGCACTTGAACCAGTCATTCCTTTATTATAAATATATCCTGTAAATCCAATAATTATACCTAAAATTATAAGTAACCAATAATAATTTAAAGGTATATCTGGTGAAGCAAATGAAAAGATTGTAGATTGTCCAAATATTAATTTAGATATAAAATCAGAAACAAATGCAGCTATTAAACCAACAATAATAATTTTACTATTAAAACTATGATCAATTTCTTCTAAAGTAAAAATCAATCCTGCAAGAGGAGCATTAAATGTAGCTGCTAAACCAGCACCAGAACCTGCAAGAAGGTAACGGTTCTCATCAGTTGGACTTGAATGTAATAATTTAGATAATCCTTTTGATGCCATTGCTCCTAATTGTATTGAAGGACCTTCACGTCCAAGTGATAAACCACCAAGTGTAGAAATTGTTCCTCCAATAGTTTTTGTAATTAATACTTTCCACCAGCTTTGGTTCATATAACCTTTAATCTCAGCAGTTACTTGGGGTATACCACTACCTTTAGAATCAGGTTCAAATTTCATTAAATAAGCAACAATAAGTCCCATTATAATAAGTGCAATAAACCATAATATAATATAATAAATATTTCCTTTAACAATGGATATAATATAATATAATAAATTTTCTGCTTTCATTAATGAAAATCTATAGAAAGATACAACAATTCCAGATACAATACCAATAAGTAAACCTTCAATTAAAAGATTAAAATGATACTTTGAATTTTTTGTTAATACATTATAAACCCTACTTAAATTCTTCATTAATCTTCCCCTATAAGAATTTAATTAATATTAAAACTAGATATTATTATAAATTAAATATAATATTTAGTTACATAATAATGTATTATATTCTATTGTATAATAAAATATTGTTTATTATATTGGTTTTATGAAAAAATATACCATATGTAATCATAATATTTAACTAATATGAAGTCATCATGTAAAATGTAGACTGATTGTATTATGTAAATCATATTCTAATATTAACTAATATAAATATATCATACATATGTATCATATTCTAATATTAACTAATATCAGAATATATTATATGAAAGGGATATTGTAATATTAACTAATATAGTATATCTACATATGAACATCATATAAGTTGTATAAATAATCATAAATTATAATTTAAATGCTTGTATTTAGGTGATAATTATGGCAAATTTAATAATATATTATTCTCGTAGTGGAGAAAACTATGTTAATGGTGAATTGAAATACTTAAAAAAAGGAAATGTTGAGGTTATTGTAGATTTTATTAAAGAATTCATTGAAGCAGATACTTTTAGAGTTGAAACTAAAGAACCTTATCCTGAAAGTTATATGGAAACTACTGAAATTTCTAAAAAAGAATTAGATAAAAAAATTTATCCAGAACTTAAAACAACCTTAAATGATATATCAAAATATGACACAATATATATTGTATCACCAGTTTGGTGGGAAACATTACCAATGGCAATGTTTAAACAACTTGGAAAATTAGATTTTACAGATAAAACTATAAATCTTATAATTACTCATGAAGGATCTTTACTTGGTAATACTATAAAAGATATCGAAAATTCATGTAACGGTGCTATTATTCAAAAAAGATTAGCTATTAAAGGTTCAGAAGTAAATGATTCTAAAAGAATTATTAAAGATTGGTTAAATGATTAATAAAGCTATTTATTTAAGCCTATAATTTAAATTGAGATTTAATAATCTTTTTTTACTTATTTTTTTGAATATTTTAAAATTAAATTTTAGATATTTAAATGATTTATAATGTCTAAATTTTATATAAAATAATTAATAAAAATAATAATATCTTTAAAAATTATAGGTGTTTAAATGGATTCTGGACGTTTTGAAACTTTCATTGATGCTATTTTAGCAATAATGATGACTGTTATGATACTAAAAATTCCACAACCAGATACATTAACTATTAATGGTTTATGGGATTTAAAAATTTTATATTTTACATATTTTATTAGTTTTATTGTTATTGCTAGTATATGGAATAATCATAGAAAGTTATTTAATAAAATAAAAACTATTGACAATGTTGTTATATTTGTTTATTTAACTTTAACATTTATTATTACATTAATACCATTCTTCACAAGCTGGGTATCACAACATCCATATGATATTGCTCCTGAAGTTTGTTATGGTCTAATTTTTATTATTACAAATATACTTTATCTTTTCACAACCCATGTAGCAGTTAGAAGAGATAGATGTAATAAAGATTTAGATAATTTAAAATTTACAAAGATTAATATTTTAAATATTATTGTATTTGTTTTAGGATTTGGATTTGGTTTAACAATATATCCTATATCTATATTGATTTCATGTTGTATCTCTGTTATAATATGGAACTTACCTTACTCTTTAATATATAAAAAAGGTGATTATTGTGGAAACTGAAAGATTTGAAGCATTAATTGATGCTATTCTTGCAATAATTATTACTTTAATTGTTTTAGAGTTTAATCTCCCAAATTCACTAGCTTTACTGCTTTATTTGAATTAAAAACAGAATTTTTTGAATATTTTATTAGTTTCTTTGTAATTTATAATATATGGAATTCACATCACAATTTATTTATTCGTATAAATAAATTAACAGATTCTGTAGTCTGGGTAAGTTTAATACAAATTTTTATATTAAGCTTTTTACCTTATGTAACAATTATGGTATCTAATAACTTTTATTCCTTTTTTGCACAGGCATGCTTTGGTTCAATATTTGTTTTATTACATATTCATTATATAATACAAACTTTAATATTAGAACATTCTGATCCTGCAAATATTGCATTAAAAGTTTATTTAGATAAAGGTGCTAGGAATTCTTGTTTCGAATTTATTTTATTTGCAATAGTTTATATAATTGGATATTTATATTATCCTCCAACTATTATGTTTGGTTGTTTAATTGCAATGATTTTCTGGCTTATTAGTGATCAATATTTAAGTATTTAAGATAATATTTATTATCTTAATTTTTTTAAGCTATTTAATTTCAAATACTCTTTTTTATATATTTAATCATTTTTAAGAAATTATTAAATAGATTTTTTTAAAAATTTATTAATTAAATTTAACTTTTATAGTAAAAATATAAGAAAAAATATTTGACAAAATTACTTATATTTATATAGGACACTATTCATTATTTAAAATGTTTATATAAATTCTTGTTTTTGTCTAAAAATAATCTTTTATATTAGAAAACTTTAAATAAGAAAAATTCTATAAGTATTATAAAATTTTTTTAAATTAATAATATATCTTATAAGATATTTTTTATATTAAGAGGTATTATTATGGATAATGAAATTAAAATTAGACTAGTAAAACCAGAAGATGCACTAGAACTACAAAGAATCTACAAACAATATGTTAAACATACAGCAATAACCTTTGAATGCAATGTTCCAACAGTATCTGAATTTAAAGAAAGAATCATAAATACACTTAAGAAATATCCATATTTAAAAGCAGTATATAATGATAAAATTGTTGGATATACTTATGTAGGTCCTTTAATTACTCGTGCAGCATGTAATTGGTCAGTAGAAACATCAATATATGTTGATGAGAATTATAAAAAGTTAGGAATAGGATCTAAATTATATGATTCACTTGAAAAAATATTAATAAAACAGAATATAACTAATTTATATGCTTGTATTAGCTATCCTAAAATTGAAGATGAATATTTAACAAAAAATAGTGTTAGTTATCATGAAAAACAAGGATATAAATTTGTAGGGGAATTTCATAATTGTGCATATAAATTTAATAAATGGTATAATATGATTTGGATGGAAAAGATTATTGGAAATCATAGTGAAAATATATCTGATATTAAAAATTTTAATGATATTAAAAATGAAATTAAAGAAGAATATAATATTTATTAGTTAAAAAATAAATATTCACCTTCTATGGGTGTATAATCTTCTAATTTTTTCTCTTTTTTTATTTTTATCTTTTATTTTTATCTTTTTTTTATAAAAATTTTTAATCAAATTAAAAATAATAATTATTACTTAAATTTAATATAAAATTTTTTAAATTGAAGTTAAAAATTATAATATTTAAATATTTGAATGAAATAATTATTTTAAGTCTAAAAATTAACTATTTATTAAATTAATTAAATATATTCCTTTAATTTGATAAATTATTTATATTAATATTAATAAATTGAATAATATGATATAAGAAGGTTATATAATTTATTAATTTTTAATAAGATATTTTAAAATTGAATAATTTTTCATAAAATCTTTGAATAGAATGGAAAAATAATATGAATCTAATTTATATTTTATATGATTTTTCCCTATATCAATTGGATTTAATTTTCCAGTTTTTTAATATTATTAATAAATTTAAAGGGAGGTGAAAATAAATGCATAAAAAAAATAGGCTGTTATTTATTATTATTTCACTTATTATATTAGGTTTATGTATTAGCTCTATTTCAGCAGCAGATAATTCATCTGTTTTATCTAATGTTTCATCAACTAATGATTCTACTGTTATTAGTAATACATCTAATAATTATTCTGTTATTAATAATTCAACTAATAATAATAAGATAATTAAATCTAACAATGTAGGTGTTTATGGAGCAAATGTTAATAGTTCTAATTCTGGATCTTTTACTGATTTAAATAATAAAATTTATAATGGTGGAAATTATATAGTTCTTAATCAGAATTATACTTACAATCCTAATAAAGATTCTTCCTTTAAGAACGGTATAACTATATCAAAACCTATTACAATTAATGGTAATGGATATACAATTAATGGATTAAATATGGCAGAAGCATTTAATATAAAGTCTAAAAATGTTATTATTGCTAATTGTACTTTTATTAATACAAACTCCACTACTTATGGAGGTGCAATCTACTGGAATAATGGAAATAATGGTTTAATATACAACTGTACTTTTATTAATTCTACTGGACGTAATGGTGGTGCAATATTTTTATTTAAAGGAAATAATTGTTCTATAAATTATTGTAGATTTATAAATACAAAATCAGATAGTGGTGGTGCAGTATATTGGTATGGTGCTAGTGGTATATTATCAAATTGTAAATTTATTAACACTACTTCAGATGATGGTGGTGCATTATTTTGGAATGATGGAAAAAATACTAAAATAATAAATTGTACATTTAATAACACACATTCTGATAAATTTGGTGGTGCTATTTTATTATTTGGTGTACCTTCTTTAAGTAAATGTAATATTGCTAATTGTAATTTTATTAATACCAGTTCTGATAATCAAGGTGGTGCTATATATTGGTATGGACCAAATGGAACTATTGAAAATTGTAATTTTATCAATGATAATTCATTAGATAATGGTGGTGCAATTAGTTGTATTATCTGTAATAATGGTATTATTAATAATTGTTCATTTATCAACTGTTCAGCATATGAAGGTTCTGCTTTGTATCAAGAGAATAATTATCTTATTATATCTAATTCAATAATATTAAATAACCGGGCAAATTCTACAGCTTTAACTATTAATAAGTCTGGTTCAAATGTAATTATAAGATTTAATGGGTTAAATAATCTTTTCAATGGAATTTCCACTAATGGAACTGTTAATGCAACTAACCTTACTTATTGGGGCGTAAATGGTGTTACTAATACTGGAAGTCTTAGTAAAATATTTAAACCTAATAACTTTACACCTGAAGGAATTGGTTTAAAAATAACTGTACTCAATAATGGAGATGAAGTTTTATTAAGTAAAGTTTATTATACTGATGATAATGGTAGAGTATTAATTGATTTAAGCAATTTACCTACTAAATATTATAAAATAATTGCTGTACTTAATAATGAAACATATTATACTGCAATATCTAATAATAAAACTTTTGATTTAAGAAATAATGTAGAAAAAACTATTATTAAGAATATTACTTATGGTAATCAAGTAATTACAGTTATATTTGATGATAATGTAACTGGTAATGTGTCTGTATATATTAATAATACCAAATACACTGGAATTATCTCAAATGGTGTTTCTAATATAAATATTGGTATTAAAGATGCAGGAGATTATGTTACAAATATCTCATATTCTGGTGATGATAATTACTTAAATTTTACAAATAAAGAAGTAAATTTCACAATTAATAAAACAAGTCCTATACTTATTATTAATGCTAGCAATATTACTTATGGTAATAATGTAACAATTAATATTAATCTCACAGGTGTTAATGGTGTTGGCTTAAATGATACTGTTAATTTAACTATTAATGGAACTAAATATATTGTTAATGTTGTTGATGGTGTAGGTAGTCAACTTATTTCAATGCCAAACGTAGGAGTATATAATGTTACTGCTAGTTATGATAGTACTAATAATTATTTTGCTGTTGTTAATGCTACTGAGTTTAGTGTTGTTAAGGCTGTTCCTGGTTTAGTTGTTAATGTGGATAATGTTACTTATGGTAATGATGTTATTGTCCGTGTTAGACTTGTTGGTGTTAATGGTACTGGTTTAAATGATACTGTTAATTTAACTATTAATGGAACTAAATATATTGTTAATGTTGTTGATGGTGTAGGTAGTTTTGTTGTTGCTAAACCTGGTGCTGCTGTTTATGATGTTTCTGCTAGTTATGCTGGTAATGAGATTTATACTAGTGTAAATAATAAGACTTCATTTAAAGTAAGTAAAGCAGATTTTACAGTATTTAATGTTACTGTTAATAATTCAACTTATGGTGAAAATAATACTATTAATATCACTGCGATTGGTGTTAATGGTGAATTGATTAATGGTACTGTTGCTGTTACTATTGATGGTAGGGTTTACTCTGTTATTCTTAGTGATGGTGTTGGTTCTTTAGTTGTTAGTGGTTTTGTTCCTGGTACTTATGGTGTTGTTCTTAGTTTCTCTGGTAATGAGAATTATACTGGTGTAAGTAATAGTACTGAATTTAGTGTTATTAAGGCTGTTCCTAGTTTAATTGTTAGTGCAGATAATGTTACTTATGGTAATGATGTTATTGTCCGTGTTAGACTTGTTGGTGTTAATGGTACTGGTTTAAATGGTACTGTTAGTATTAATTTAGACAACTTTGAAATACTAAAAAGTAGAAGTTTACTTGGTTCAAATATTATTAAAATAGAAGTTATTAATGGTGAGGGAGTTTATATATTTACTCATCCTAATGCTGGTATTTATAATATTTCTGCTAATTATCCAGGTAATGAGAATTATACTAGTGTAAGTAATAAGACTTCATTTAAAGTAAGTAAAGTAGATCTTACAGTATTTAATGTTACTGTTAATAATTCAACTTATGGTGAAAATAATACTGTTAATATCACTGCGATTGGTGTTAATGGTGAATTGATTAATGGTACTGTTAATGTTAATATTAATGGTAAAGATTATGATGTTACTCTTAAAGATGGTAAAGCTACATTAAATATTAATAATTTATCTGCTGATAATTATAATGTTAAAATTTCATTTGGTGATAATAATTATAATAATATTACAAATGAAACAAGTTTTATTGTAAATAAAGCAAATACAAACCTTAATGTAAGTTTAATTGATACTAAATTTAATGGTAAAAATTATACTGCTAGATTTAATATTAGTTTAGTTGGATCTAATGGTGCATTATTAAATAATACTGTTAATGTTACTGTTGATAATAAACATTATACTGTTAATATTATTAATGGTACAGGTATTTTAGAAGTTAATGATTTATATGCTGGTAATTATACAGTAGAATCTGATTTTATTGGAGATAATAATTATAATCCATCAAATAATACTATGAATTTCACTATTGATAATCTTAAACCAGATTTAACTATTAAAGTTGTAACTAATAAAAATAATGCAACAATTTATGTTACACTTAGTTATAATGGAACTGGTTTGAATGGTACTGTTATTGTTACTGTTAATAATAAACATTATACTGTTAATGTTATTAATGGAAAAGGTAATTTAACTATAACTAACCTTAAAAATGGTAAATATCCTGTAAATGCTGTATTTA
This sequence comes from Methanobrevibacter wolinii SH, assembly GCF_000621965.1. NCBI lineage: Archaea > Methanobacteriati > Methanobacteriota > Methanobacteria > Methanobacteriales > Methanobacteriaceae > Methanobrevibacter > Methanobrevibacter wolinii. The sequence continues at coordinate 57,615 of NZ_JHWX01000015.1, read as the reverse complement.
ACGGAGACAATATTTATTCAAGTGCTTATGTTAATATTACATTTACTATAAATGTCCCTGATGATGGTAATAAATCTGATAATAATAAATCTAATATAGTACCATTTAATAATAATTCTAATATAGATAATAATTCTATTATTATGAATGATAATATGCCAAAAACAGGAAATCCTATTACATTATTATTTGCAGTTTTATGTATATTAGGACTTATTTGTAAAAGAAAACATTAAATTTAAAATTTTATAAAATATAGGATATTTATCCTATATTATTCTTTTTTTTAAACTAATTTTCATTATTTTTAAAATTAGAAAATTTATTATTTTTATATTAATTATAAAAATTCGTTTTTTTATTAATTAATAGATTTTTTTAAAATATACTATTATAATTTAGATATTTAATGTTTTAAATTCTTCAGTATTACTTTATTTTATTTTAGTAATATTAATACTTTTATTATAAATTTTATTAATTAATATTTTATCCGTTTTTTGTAATAATAATACTTTTTTATTGTTTATTATTAATTATTACAAATATCTTAAATTTTATTAATTATTACTATTATATCAAATTTTATTATTTTTTAGATTTTTTAAAAAATATTTTTTATTTACCTAAATTTTTTCTTTTTTATAGATTTTATTTGTTAATTTTTAATTTTTATTTTAAAATAATGAATTTTTTAATTGATTTTTCCTATTTTTTATAATATTTTTTTATTTTTTTATAAAATCATATTTTTCCAGTGGTACATATATATCTACTTATTGATTTTTTATGATTTATTCAATTTTTAGATTTTTCTATATTTTTTTAATTTTATTTTTCATTTTCTCATTTAGTTCGTTAAACTATACTATAACGAACTAAAATTTTAGGCCAAATCTAAAACTTTCAAAACTATGATAAATAGGTAGTTTGATGTATATGTAATAGTACTATTTTACCTATTTTAGTTGATTTTTAAATTTCATTAAATTTTCTAAAATTTTACACTTGAAATTGTACTTTATTACTTTTTTTGAATTTTTAGCTAAATAGTAATACTTTTTTTTATTATCAAAAATTTTTAAGATCAAATATTATAATTTTTTTCAAAGTGATATTGGAAATTTTAAAAATGATTTTTAGAGCTTTATTTAATTAACTACTAAAATTTTTATTATTTTTTTCTTATTTTAATATAATTTATTCTTTATTTTTATAATTTCTAATTTTATTATATTATTTATCTAAAATATATAATAATTTTAATTATTTATAAATTTTAAGGATTTTCACTAATTTTCTTAAATTTAATAAAAATCAGAAAAAGTAATAATTTTTATAAAAAAAGTATTATTAATTTTAAGTATTACTTACTATTAAAAAATTATTACTAAAAATTAAATTATTACTAATTATAAAAAAAGTAATAAAAATTATAAGTATTACTTATGATATAAAAATGTAATAATAATTTTAAGTATTACTTAATATAAAAAAAGTATTAAAAAATATAGTATTACTAATAAAAAAATAAGTATTAATTTATTAAAATTTATAATAACAAAATTTTATATTGTAAATTTTATTAATAAATTTCTTTAATGATTTTTTAAGTATTTATTATAAAAAAATAAAAATATATAAAATATTAATTTAGCTTTTAAAATCAATCTATTTAATAAAAAATATATTAGGGGTTATATTAAAAATTATTCATCAATATCTAATTTCTTTTTAAATAATTCTTTAATATCTTTTTTTTCATCATCAGTATAATAAGTATTATATTCGTCAGTATTAACAGTAAACATAGCTAAATCATATATAATATTGTTTAATGATTTACCTTTTTGGGTTAAATGATATTTTACATCATTAGCATTATTGGGGTTTTCTGTTCTTGTAATAATACCTGCATCTTCCATTTCTTTTAATCTTTTACTTAAAATTTTATTAGTAATATCTTTATTCTTTTTAAATTCTTTAAATCTTGTTTTACCAAAGAACATATCTCTTATTAATAAAATTGTCCATTTCTTATTAATTAAATTTAAGGATAATTCTACAGGACAATTCTTAATTGCAGATTCGATTTTTGTCATATAAAACAACACCCTTTTGTCATCATTTTTTATTTATTGTAGTTAATTTAATTATGTTTAACTTATAATATTTATATTTTGGTTTCCATTTGGATATCAAAAGCTTTATATATTCTATAATTTTAATATTTTGTTTTATATTGTTTTATTTTGTTTTTAGGTTATTTAGTTTCTGTTTAGATACATTAGCTTTATATTATTTTAGATACAATCTATTAATAACAAGAGTTGAAAGTTATTCTTGTATTTGTAAAAATTTATAAAAGGTGAAATGAAATGAAAGTTAAAGCATATTTACAAGTTATTATGACAGTTGATGAAGAAAATAGGGCTGCAGCAGCTAAAGTTTATAATGATTATCGCCAACCTTTCTTAGATAATATTGAAGGTGCATTAACTAAAGAATTATTAGTTAGGATGGAGGATGTTCAAGTAATTCATGGTTTTGATAGTATGGAGCATGCTAAAGCATATCTTGAATCTGATTTATTTACAACTAAAGTTGCGCCTGGTCTTAAACCTACTTGGTCTGCAGATCCTGATATAAGATTCTACAATGTAGCATAATCTTAAATTGTCATCCTTTTTGTTGGAAATTAATAAACAAGTATTTAAAAAAATTTACTGATAAAATATTTAAATGGTCATTTATTAAAATACACGATTAAAAATCTACATATACTTATCTTAAAAAATTATACTTAAATTATATTCTTCTGTTAAATTAGATAAGTCTATATCTTGTGATATTAATTTCCTAACAAATATAAAATCTTTTCTTTTTTTAATAAATAAAACAAAATTTAATGTTCTATTTACTTTTAATAATATTATTAGTTAATTTATTTAAATATTATTAGTACTATTTGCTCCAAACACTTAATAAGGTATTCATAGTTTTATCTACACTTGAAATATTTGTAACTTCTTTTTGTGCTATTTTTCTAATATTTAACAATTCTTTATATGATAATGAGGATATCTCTTCAATTTTTTCTGCTAAAAGTTTTGGATTATCTGGAGAGATTATAAAACCATTATGATGATCTTTAATAACTTCTGGAATTGCAGAAACATTTGTAGTTAAAACTGGTAGGCCATATGCCATTGCTTCAAATATGATAGTTGGTATACCATCTCTATCTCCATTTTTAGCTATCCTACATGGTGATACTAATAAATCAGATTTTTTAAATACTTCATGAACTTCTTCAGGAGAATTTAAATATCCTTTTATAGATATATTATCAAGTCCTAAATCATTGATTTGTTTTTCTAGGTCTTCTTTTAATGATCCATATCCATAAATAGTAAATACATAATCTTTATCTTTAAGTAAATTAGCTGCCTCTATTAAAGTATCAATACCTTTTTTCTCAACAAATCTAGAAATTGAAACAATATTTTTAATATTATTTCTTTTATTATCATCATGAATTTCAGAAATTTCATAATCTGTAGCTTGTTTAGTAATTACTATTTTATCTTCTGGAACTTTTCTTTCTATTAAATAGTTTTTATGATAATTACTTAAGGTAAATACTGCTTTACAAAATTCTGACTGTGAAATTTCAGATATATGATTATTTTTATCGTTTTTATATTCAAAAATATCTACAGCATGTGCAAATACTGTATATGGTATATGTAATTTTTCACATACTGGAACAATGATATTAGTAAATGTATATGAAACAAAGTGTGAATGAACTAAATCAATATTATACTCTAATAATAAATTTAAAAGATTTCCTTTTAAATCATTAGTTTTATCAAAATGTATAACTTCTAGATCAAAGTCTAAATCAACAGGTTTTTGAGGTTTTTTACAAGTAAATACTCTAACATTATATCCTTTATCTTTTAACCATCTTAATTCGTTACGAACAAATGTTTCTGAAAGTGTTGGGAAACCTTGTAAAACATAGGCAATTCTTACATCTTTTATATTTTTATTAATATGAATTAAATTATTAGATTTACTATCTAATATTTTTTTAAGAATATTATACTCTTTTTCTTTTTTGGATAATTCTGTATTTAAATTGTCTATTTCCTTATTTTTATTATTTAAGAGAGTATCTTTATTTTTTATAATATTTTTATTATTGTTTAATTCTTTATTAAGCTTTTGATTACTATTTTTTAATTTTTTAATCTCAATATTCTGTTTTTCAAAAGATTGTTTATAATAATTGTAACTATCACTCTTATTTAGAATCATGTTTTTTAATGAAAAGCTTTTAATATTATTATTAAAATCTCTTAATGGTCTTGTTATTTTCCAACTATTAGAGGATAATATCTCATTATTTAATTTTTTATAATTATCAATTTCTCTTTTTAGCTTTTCATTATTTTTAGAAAGTTGTTCATGTTTTACTTTTTTATCATATAACCTTATTGCTAGGATACAGTATTCATATGAATCAGAGTTTATAACAGTATCAAATATGATTTTATTTCTTTTATTTAAATCAGAATAATTATAATATTTGTTATTTTTTATTTTTAAGAATTCATTTTTCATTTTATTGAAAAAAACTACTTTAGAGTCATCATCAATTTCAATAAATCTTTGGTAGATATCTTTAATTTTAATGTTAAAAAATTCTTTATTTAAAATGTTTATAGAACCATATTTAATAAGAATTTCTTCTTCTGAATCATAAAATTTGAATATATTCTCTTGTTTAAAAGAATTAGGTATTCTTTGAATATATAAATATTCATTATAAAAGTATATTTTATTAGCATTATGAATAGTTTCTAAAAAGAAAAGTTTATCTTCCATATAATTAATTTCTAAATTATTAATAAAACCTTTATTATAAAATTTATTTATAGATGAATTATTAATTGAAAAGATTAAATCTTTAATATCTTCAAAAGAAAATACATTACCTTTAACTCTATTTAATAATTTAGACATTTCATAAGAATTATTGGTAATATATTCTTTAGTATTCTCATTGTAGTTACTGACTTTAAATAATAGTAAATCTAATGATTTTTCTATGGATATATTATAAGATATTTTTAAAGCATTTGGTTTTAAAATATCATTAGAATCCATAAAATAGATGTATTCTCCATTAGCAAAATCAAGACAAAAACTTCTATTAAAATAATCTTCCATATTTTCCTGAGAATATATGTGAATACGATTATCTTTTATAGCATAATCTTCTAAAATTTTTGGAGATTTAATAGTTTTGTCCTTAATATATATAATTTCAATTTCTTTTAGTGTTTGGTTAATAATACTATCTAAACATTCTTTAAGATATTTATCTGTATTATGAACTGGTATGATAACAGAAACTTTAATCATAAAACCACTTTTCTTAAAATATTAAATGTTAAATATATTATTATAAGTTTTATTTAGTATTTAAATAATTATTATATTATCTTATTTTGGCTTTTAATTGGATTATTTTTAGAAATTTGATATTTGTGTTTATTTTGAATTTTTTTATTTAGATATAATTTAAAATAAGTATTTTTAGAGCTTTTTCTAGATAATTTGTTTATTTTTAAATTTAATTGGATATTTTTATTATTAAATATAATCTTAAATTTTTGTAATTAATTTAAAATTTTATAAATATTTTAAATAAGTGTAAAAAAAGTATTTTAATAGGTTTTTCTTGTTTTTAATATGTATTTTAATATAAAAAGTTTTAGTTAAAGATTTTAATAGGTTTTTCTTGTTTTTAATATGTATTTTAATATAAAAAGTTGTAGTTAAAGATTTTAATAATCTTTAACTTTTGCTGGAATTTTATATAGTATAATTGGTACAATAAATAGTACTGCAAGCAATATGAATTGTATTAATACTTGTATATGGTCTGGACTTGTAAATGAAGTATAGTTACCTTGTAACCACATGATTCCAACAATTATTGGTATAAAATATCTAATCATAAATTTCCATGTTCTACCTAATTTATGTTTGGATCCTTTGTTTATGGATTCTAAAAGTCCATCAAGACCATAAATCCAACCAAATATTATACATTCTATGATTACAGTTAAAAGTAAACCAAATTGGTTTAAGAATCCGTCAAAGTATGTAAGAAGCGCTGAACCATAGGTTGTTGTATATAGTATTGATATTAAAAATCCAATAGAACATATTATTGTAACTGATTTTTTACGTGATAAATTGAATTTTTCACTGATTGATGAATTCAATGGTTCTACAAGTGCAATAGCTGATGTAAAACCTGCAAAGAATAAACATAAGAAGAATATTGGTCCGATTACATATCCAACAAGTCCCATTGTATTGAATACACGTGGTAATACAACAAATGCAAGACCTGCTCCTTGTGTTACTACTTGATCTATTGGGATATTACTTACAAGACTCATGAATCCAAGGATACTAAACATTCCAATTGCAGTAAACACTTCAAAACCACTGTTTGTAAATGCTACTGTAAGACCATTCTTTACAAGATCAATATCCTCTGGCAAGTAACTAGCATATGTAAACATAATACACAATCCAAGACTTAAGGAAAATACAATCTGACCAAATGCAGCTAGCCATATGTTAATATTGCTTATTTGAGACCAATTTGGAGTAAATAATACACTAACTCCTTTAAATGCTCCAGGTAATGTAAGTGAGTATATTACAATTCCGGCCATTAATATGAAAAGTAGTGGAATTACAATTTTACACACCGCTTCGATGCCATCATTTAAGTTCCTATGTGAAACAAACCATATTATAAACCATGCTATTGCCACAGCAATAAATATTGGTAAAACAATATGTAAAAGTCCTATAGGGTTTGTTGAACTTTGAAGTAATGTTGTTGTAAAGTAAGTATTTGTATCAGTACCCCATCCTTTAAAGAAACTTAAAAATAAGTATATAATGTTCCATCCAATGATACATGTATAATAAGTTAATATTAAAAATGGAACCATTTGTATTGCCCATGCAATATATTCATATTTTTTATTAATAGTTCTTAGAGTTTTACTTAGTCCTGCTTTAAATTTATATCCTGCACCATATTCAATAAATACAAATGGAGCACCAACACATAAAATAGCAATAATATATGGTATTAAAAAGGTACCTCCACCATTAGTATATGCAATATATGGGAAACGCCAGATATTACCTAAGCCAACAGCAGAACCAATCATTGCAAGTAGAAACCCTAATGTACTATTCCATTGATTAGAATTTTCTGTCATTATTTAACCTTTAATGTTATTTTTTACTTAAAATATCTAAATTGTTTTTAATTTAAGAAAATAGATAATTAAACTTTTTACTTAGAATATCTAAATTATTTTTTAACTTATTTAAGAAAATAAAATTAAATAATTTTTAATTTAATTGGTTTTTAAAAAAATATTTTTAGTCATTTTTTAATTATATTTTAAAATAAGTAGTAATTATAATTTTTAGAAGTCAGATTCAATGGCTTTTATCATATTGTATAATACTTTATTTACTGTAACATCTATTCCATATTCTTCACCAAGACGAATGACTTTACCATTTAATGAGTCAATTTCTGTTTTTATTTTCTTTTGTATATCTTGTGATGTAGATGAAACATGTTCATATGTGTCAGGAACTAATTTTGAATAGAATAAATCTTTATATTCTGAAGATGTATCCCAATCTATATTATAACCTGATGCTTTAATTACATTAAAAATTTCATCAATTATTTGATTCATAATATTAATTGTATACTTATTTTCAGTTAATTTACCATAATTAACTCCTAAAATAGCTCCAAGAGGATTTAAAGCACAATTATAAAGCATTTTAGCCCATAAAAATTTAGCAACATTATCAGTTACATTACATGGTATACCTGATTTTGTAATAAGTTCTGCAATTGGTTTTAAAAGATTTATATCACCATTTTGTAAAGTACCTAATTCAATAGGTTCAGTATAAACTGTGATTTCACTTATATTTCTTTTTGGTCTTTTAAAACCAGTAATTACACGTGCACAAAATACTTTATCACTTGGAAAATATCTTAAATATGGTTCATCATTTCCAAACCCATTTTGGAAAATAAGTATAATGCCATTATCTTTAAATATCTCTCTATTCTCATTAAGTTTAGAACTAATATCGTCATTAGAGGTTGTTTTACTTGTTATAAAAACATAATCTATAGAATTTCTTGGAATATCTTTATAGTCAGTGTATACATTAAATTCATCTGGTGAAAAGCTTAAATGATTAAAAAGTCCAATTCTTTTAATTCCATTTTCCATAGCCTTTTTGGTTTTTTTACTTGCATAGAATGATACATTTGCGCCTTGTGATATCATTGATGCACCTAATGCAATTCCGATTGATCCAGAACCATCTATTAATATATTCATTTTTTCCCTCTATTTTTTATAGTTCTAATTTAATTTTTAATTACCATTATACTATTTGTTTTATGACTTAATAATACTTTTTTAATTTTATTTATTTTATTTAGTTTATTTGATTATTTTTTGAACCTTTATTATTTAATTATTTTTTTAATTGAATATTTTCTTTTAGTTAATAGCTTATTATCTTAGTATCTTAAATTAAGTATATGATTAAAGTAATATTTTTTTTTAAAAATTAAATAAAGTACTTTATTTTATTAAAGTACTTTATATATTTAAAAATTATATTTTTTTAAAATTAAGTAAAGTACTTTATTTTAATAAAATAAGAATTAGTTATTATAGTAATTTGAGTATTTGTTAATGTTTAATTAGAATTAATTATTATGGGGATTAGTGTATTGGTTTTTATTTATTTTAAAATTAGTTTTGTAGTAATTAAAGTATGTGTTAATGTTTAATGATTTAAAATTAGTTTTGTAGTAATTAAAGTATGTGTTAATGTTTAATGATTTAAAATTAGTTAATATAAATTTAAAATTATAATTAAAGGAATATAAATCTTTAAAGATTATATTCTTTTAGATTATTAATTAAGAACTGTAATTTACATTCTGTTTAAGGAATAGTGTTAATATAAATATTATAGCCATCATTATTGCACCAATTAAAAATGAGAAATTAACACCTTTAATTAATGCTATACTATGTTGTAATGCTGTTGGATTAGCTATTGTACTTAAATAATTATTTTGACCAATAGTCATGAAACTTGTAAATAATGATGATCCAATAGCTCCACCCATTTGTTGGGTTGATGTCATAATTGCTGAACCTGAAGCATATTCTTCAGATTTTAAGTTACCTAATGTATTTGTTTGGTTTGGTGATAATGATAAACCTGAACCTATATAGAAACCACATATAATTAATCCAATTATAAGGAAGCTAGTATTTAAGTTAATCATTGTTAAACTATATGCTGATAATGCCATTATTCCAATACCTGTACATATAACTATTCTAGGACCATGTTCATCATAGATATGTCCAGATATTATAGGTAATATACTTCCAAGTATTGTTCCAGGTAGCATTATGAGACTTGCTGTAAGTGAACTTGTGTGGAGTGAAGTTTCAAGATACATTGGTATAAGTATAACAATACCAAAAATAAGCATTACATTTGCAAGATTTGCAAGAATACCAATTGTAAATAATTTATCTTTAAATACACCTATACCAAGAAGTGGATGTTCTACATGTAATTGGCGGTATGCAAATAATCCAATTATGATAACACATATAATTAATGTGATAATTACATTAGTTAAACTTGTTTCACCAAGATTACTGAATCCATATATGATTAAACAGCATCCAATAGCTGCAAGTATTAATGATATTATATCTAATTTTGCAGGACTTGTTTTTGTAATATTTTCTAATTTTTTATATGCAATAATTGCAGATATTATAAATAAAACTAACATTATTGTAAAGTATAAATGCCAATCTGTAAACTCCATTATCAATCCCATAATCACTGGGGCAAATATCGGTGCTGACAAAACAACAAGTGATACAATACCCATCATCAATCCTCTTTTTTGAGGAATTGTAATATACATTACACTATTAAATACAAGTGGTACTATAATACCTGTACCAAGAGCCTGTATAATCCTTCCAGCTAATAAAACTGGGAAGTTTGTTGAAAAGATAGAAACAATTGATCCAACTATTAATAGACTCATTGCTGTTAAAAATAGTTTTCTTGTTGAATACTTTTTCATTAGAAATGCTGTTGTTAAAAATACAATTCCAGATACAAGAACATATGCTGTAGTTAACCATTGTACTGTTGTTGCAGTAATTGCATATTCCACCATGATATGTGGAAATGCAACATTTAATGCTGTTTCATTAAGCATTGAAAAGAATCCGCCAAGGATTAATATAGTAATTATTTGTTTTCCTTTTTCTAGTTTAAACATATTCTCCATTAGGGTCACCGTAAATTTTGAAAAAAGTAGTTAATTAAGGTTCTAATAAGAAGATTTTTTTTAATTTATAAGATTTATTTACTTTAAAATTTATTTTTAATTGTAAAATAGATAGTTATAGAAAATTAATTGTTTTTAACTGTGTTGATATTTTAGGTGTACTATTTTTTAAAAGGGCTAATTTTGTTAAAAGTCAACTGTCTTTAAGCATTTAATAAATTTATTAGGTCTATAATTTACTATTTATTTATAGATTTCTTATTTTAAATTAATTAATAAATTGTTGGGGGCTTTTGTAAATCTAATATTTACTTAAATTGGAGTATTCAATTATCTAATTTAAACCTAAATCTAGAGTATTTATTTAAAAAATACTTATTTAAATTGTTTATAGTTTATAAAAAGGTGTCAACGATTAAACAATTAATTATCAATTAATTTAGGTATTAATTCCGCTACTTCTAATATGTATTTATCATCCTTATTGGTGGTAGACATAAGTATTGCTCCCTCAATTAATGTTTCGATAGTTTTTGATAGCTTTTTTGCTTTCGTTTTTTCTATGTCACTTTCCACTAGTTTATCATAGTATACTTTCTCCCAGCTGTGGTATGCATCCTCACATGCACACCTTATGTTCTCATTAGTCTTGGATGTTTCTAGTGCAATCAAGTTTATTGAGATTTTTTTATTACTTTGAAAGGAGTCTATTTCATTTTTATCCTTATAGATATTTTCCGCCATTTCCTTAACAAAAGTTTTTATAGATTCTCTAGGATCATCTATCTGTCTAAGACTATCTCTGATTTTTCTTTCTACAAAATTTTTTGTTATTTCAATACTTTCAAGGGCCAATTGTTCCTTACCATCTGGGAAATAGTAATATAATGAGCCTTTAGGACAATCACTTTTTCTTAAAATTTCATTAAGACCAGTTCCATAATATCCTTTTTCTTGAAATAGTATTGTCGCTGCATTTAATATCTTTTCTTTTTTCCTATTCATATTAAAACCTTAAAATTATAATGACTGGTCTATATAATAATCTATTTTTTTAATTATATAAAACTTTTTAATATATTTTGGAAATTCTTTTAATAATGTTTGGATATAATGGAATTTGTTCTATACTATAATGTGGACTACAATTCTATATTTAAATGACATAGAACATTATAATTATTAAAATAGCTTTAAAGTGTTATTTTCTATTATATTCAAAGATTTAATATGTTTCATGAAAAAATAGAGACCCACAAAGAAGGAATAAAAAATTTATAGACATTTTCTACAAAAATGGTTAAGAGGATGGTGATTGTTAGGGATAAAGAAGAATTCATTTAAACAATTTTAGGATACAAAAAAGGGGAGATGTAATAAAGTAAGAAGGCATTAATTTATGGTTTATATAAAATTTTATCAGTCCTTTACCTATTTAATCTTTAGGAATATTATATTTCTCCCTTACCTTATCATCCTTAGTGACATCCTGACCTTCAATCAAATCTAAAAAATCATTAAAAGGAACTTTAGTAATAAATTTAATATTATCACTATCAGAATCATCTTTATAATACACATATGTTATTAGACATTTATATTGAGGATATTGTAATACAAAATCAACTGCATCCTGTAATAATGCGTCTTGTCCTATTTTATCAAATAGTTTATCGTATTTTGCACGGCGCATATAAATCCTTGAAAGTAAGGTCCAACTACCATTCTCTTTATCTGATCTTAATTTTCTAAACTCTGGATTAAATTTACTTAAACCCATTTTAAGTTCATCAGATATTGCACCATTATAATTTAGTAATTCATTGAATAAATCCTCTGGTAAATTTTTAATTAATTCAATATTTTTTATAGCAAATTTAAATACCATAAAAATATGCTCCCCTCTTTTTTTAAAGTTTAATTGTGTTATGTTATGTTGTTTATAATAATGTAAACTATCTTCATAATATTCTTAATATAGTAATTCTAGAACATGGACAGGACAAGACCTTAAAAGGTAATCCCAAAAAACCCTCTCAGGAGGATCTAATTTAGTATGATCATAATCATAACAATCCTGTAAATATCCTGCATAAATAAAATCAGGTTCTTCTTTTAATAAATCATCAAGAAATTTAAGTCTACCTTTTTTATCGGAAGGATCATTTTTTAGAAATAATTCTATAACTTTATCTTCATATTCCTGATAGGTCATAGGATACTTACTCTCATCAACATTCCTGTAATTATCAGTCATTTTTATTCCCAACTCCATATCTCTTTTATCCATAGCAGTTTACTATTACAGCTATTATGGAAATCTTATTTTTTTCTATAACCAATATTATAATGGATATTATGTAGTTTATATAAAGCTACAGAACTACTTGATGGGAAAGCATATATCATATAATCAAGCTCTTCTAAACTTATCTTCTTATTTATAATAAATGCGAATATATTTACAAGGTTTTCAGCTTCAGAACTGTATATTTCAGCACCAAGAATATTTTTGTCTTTGTCAGTGATAACAGTACATTCTGCAGTATTCTCATTTTTAAGTTCAATGGAATAAGCTTTACCATATTCTATTCTATGTGCCTCATATTCATCGGGATGTTCCAATGCATAGTCAGCAGAGACTCCAACAGTAGCTATTCTTGGTAGTGTGAACACAACTGCAGGAACAACAGGGTATGTAATATCCTCATTTGTTTTACCTAATAAGTATTTTGCTAGGTATTTGGATTGGTGGATAGCTACAGTAACTAGTTTTGCTTGATTTGTATCTGCGACATCACCTGTTGCATAAATATTTTCAACATTTGTCTGCATATGGCCATTAACTGGAATGCCTTTTTCGGATGCTTTTACTCCTGCCCTTTCAAGTCCAATACCTTCCACATTGGCTATTCTTCCAAGAGCACCAAGCACATAGTCTCCAGTTAAACTTAGATTGTTGTTGGTTTTTACTTCATATCTGTCATCTTTTTTATTAACTTCAACAGCCTCTGTATAGTAATGGAATTTAACCCCTTTACCTTCAAGTACCTTGATGGTTTCTTTAACATATGGTTGATAGAAATTCCTTAATGCCTTGTTAGACCTAATTAGGACATCAACAATTTTACCAGCCTCTGCAAGTATTGAGGCAAATTCCAGGGATACGAATCCAGCACCTAATATTATTGTTTCCTCTGGAAGTTCTTCTATGTCCAAAAAGTCAGTACTGTCATGTATATATTCTTTACCTGGAATATCAGGTATAAATGGATGGAGACCTGTAGCTATTACTATTTTGTCACCATAGTAGATTTTATCTTCCACTTGGACTCTATGTTTATCAAGAAGGACACCTTTGCCGTTAGCAGTATCAAGATTATATTCTTTGAACTTTCCTTCTAGAAATTTGGATAATCCAGCTATTCTTTTTTTCTTATACTCCATTAAACTTGGCCAGTCAACACTAAAGTCTCCTTTTTTACCAATTCCTTCATACCTTTTAATTGCTGCAGATAGTTCATATGGTGCATCAAGTAATATTTTGGAGTTACAACCATAATTAGCACAGGCCCCACCATATAGTCCTTCTTCAACAATTAAAACTTTCCATCCTGCATCGGCAAGGAATCTTCCCCCTTGCCATGCAGCATTCCCACTACCAATATAAATTATATCATATTCTTCCATTAGATTACCTTTTAAATTTTTATATGAAAACTTTTAATTAATATTATATTAAGTTCTATTTCAAATATAAAGATAATGTATCTAAATAGAAACTAAATAACTTAGAATATTATATAGAATAAAACTAATTGTTGTTAATCTATTTATTAAAAATGATATAAATATGATATCATTTGTTTTAATAAAAAAAGGGTAAATTTAGTTTTAAATTATATAATTTAGGTTAAAATTAGTTGTTTATATTAATAAAATCAGATGTTAACATTAGGTTTTTTTATGGTTATGGGTTTGGTAAAAGTAGATGTTTTTTATTTGTTTACGGGTTTTGTAAATTTGGTTTGTATCTTATTTAAATTATAAAAAATAGTAAAATAATTAGAATAAAGAATTAAATCTTTATTCTTCATCTTTAAAGTAGTTTTTAGCAATTTTTTCAGTAATTGAATTAAACTCTTTAGAGATTGGACTTTTTGGATCTTGTTCTGTATTTATAGTATCTTCATTTACAGCATCTGCAACTTTCTCAGTAAGTGGAAGTTGTCCTAGGAAGTCAATATCCATTAAGTCAGCAAAGTTTGAACCTTCACTTTTACCAAATACATTTAGTTTTTCACCACAATGTGGGCATGTCAAGTATGCCATGTTCTCAACAAGACCAATTTGTTTAATATTCATTTTTTTAGCCATTTTTACACATTTGAGAACATCTTCTTGTGATAGGGAGTTAGGGGTGGTTACCATAACAACAGCGTCTGCTTCAGGTATGGTTTGAAGTACAGTTAAAGGCTCATCTCCAGTTCCTGGTGGGTTATCAATAATTAATACATCAAGGTTACCCCATTTAACATCAGATATGAATTGTCTAATTACACCTGTTTTTTGTGGTCCTCTCCATATAACTGGTGTATCTTGGGTACCAAGTAAAAAGCCCATAGAGATGATTTCTACACCATCTTTTGATTTTACAGGTAAAATCTTATTGTCTTCAGAAATACCTAATTGGGAACCTTCTCTACCAAATAATTTTGGTATGTTTGGTCCATGAATATCTACATCAAGGATTCCAGTTTTATATCCTTTTTTAGCAAAAGATTCTGCAATATTTGCAGCAACAGTGGATTTACCTACTCCACCTTTTCCACTCATAACAACAATTTTATGTTTAATTTGAGTCATATTTTTAGCTATATTCATTTCTTGCTGAATTCTAGCTTTTTGCTCTTCAGGATCCATATTTGGATTACCATGATGTTGGTTATTATGTGGCATATTATCCTCCTTTATACTAATTTTAAATTAGCTATTTGATTAATTTTATTGTATTACTATTTATTTAAATTAAAATTTAAATGAATAAGTAAGTTTTTATATTAAATACTTTGTTTTTCTTTTATATAAAGCTAATTATTTTTAAGTTACATTTTGTAATTTTAATATTTAAAATTATTTTTTAGTAAAAATATTTTTTCTTTTAAAATAAGTGTTGATTTATTTGTATTTTAAAGCTAATTATAAAAAAAGTGATAATAATTAATTTTTAATAATTGTATCAATATTATCAAATAAAAATCCAATAGTACAGATTATAATAGGATACAATAAATAGATAAATCCAACATTTAACATATACTCAATAATACCCATTGGTAAACCAACTATATTATAGTAAATCTGATCAAGACATATATTAATTAAAAATATTATTACACTTAAAACTGTTCCTTCATTAAAGTAATTAGTACTAAATCCTTTAAGATAATTAATACCAATAATAAGGGCAAGGACAGTTAAAACTAAATCAAGTAGTATATTAAAGATATATGGGTTTGAATTATGTGACATCAATATTAATGTAATTGTAACAATCCAAGATATAAATCCATATATTATAGCTATTTTCTTCATATTATCATTTATTAAATTTTTATAATTTCTTATGTAAGCTAGTGTTTTTTATAATTGTGTTTTAAGATTTTTATGTAAGTTATTTTTATATTGTGTTTTTATGTAATTGTGGTTTGAAGTTTCTTTTATAATTGTGTTTAAAGCTCATGTAGATTATATTATAATTGTACTTCAAAACTTGCCATATAACCTAATGCAGTAGTTATTAATGGATAGAATATATAGATATAAGCTATTTTATTAATATAATCTGTAAAAGGAACATGGCTTATTAATGCAGTTGTAAAGACATCAAGTATAATAGAGATTATTATAAAATAAACACCAAGAACTAAACCTTCTGCAAGTTCATTATCTGGTAATTGTCTAATGTATATGATTCCAAATATAATGGTCCAAAATATTATCCACACTGGCATATATGTTCTAAACACTGGCAAGTCTGTATCAAGAGCACCATTGGTTATATTTGAACAGACATATACTAGAAAATATAAGATTACACCCATAATAGTCGCTGTTTTCCACTTCATTATATCACATTTTTATTATTAAACTTTAAAATATATTATCTTTTAGAAACTTAATTGTTTTCTAGATAAACTTTAAGACATATTGTATTAAATAGGTTTTTTTAATTGTTTTTGTGTTTTGTTTTTGTATTTAAATAGGTTTTTTTTAATTATTTTTGTGTTTATGTAAGTTTTTGCTTATTTCTTCTATTTAATAGGTTTTAAAACATATTTCATATCAAACTTTGTTTGTTTATCATCTTTAGAAATTATTGGACTTTCACTTAGAACTTTACGTTTATCTACATAGACTCCATCAATCTTAAGTAAAATAGCTTTAGATTCAATTCCTGCTTGAAAACCATTAAATCCACCAATAATATTATCTGATTTTACAGTTCTATGACATGGGATAATAATTGGAAAAGGATTTTTAGCAAGTACATTACCTACAGCTCTGTATGCTCTAGGGCTTCCTGCAGCTTTAGCAAGTTCTTTATATGTATTGACCTCATTTTTATGGGTATGATACTCTGCCATTAATACTTTATATTGAAAAGGAGTTAAATTATTTAAATCTAGATTATCTAGTTTAAATTTAATATCTTCACCATTAAGATATGCTTTAATATTTGAAACTAAAGTTTTAAGGTAATCTGTTAAATCATCAATAGATGCAATTTTAAGTTCATCATAGGCATTAAGTGCTAAGACTTCTGAATTATTATTTGGATTAGATAAGAATATTCTTTTAATATAATCCTTTTCTTCATTAGTAAATACAATACTTATATCATCAATAATTGTGTCTTTAATTGTATAAACCTTGTATTCAATGTCCATTTTAATACCCTCTAATTTTATTAAATACATGATTATTTATATATTTAATAAGTTAAATAATTTAATTATTAATAATTTATTGTTTTGTTGAAATTCATAATTTTCAACAGTTATTTATTTAATATAATATTTAAGTTGATAAGATGTCAGATTATAAAAGTAGAGTATTAGAGGAATTCTTTCAAAATTCATTAAGTAGCCAGTCACCATCAAAAGAAACATATAATAGAAATTATCTAAACTCAAGTACATATTATAAGAATCTTGAAAAAGAATTATTAGAAAGATATGAAGGATACGATTTTTCTGACTTTAAAGGAGTTAAGGAAATAAACACTGATTATGGAAATAGTTTAGAAATTACAAATAAATATGATATTAATTTTAAATTAAAAAGAAATAATATAGATAATCAATTAATTAATAATCTAAAATTAGTATCTGGTATAGGTCCTGTAAAAGAAGAAAAACTTAAAAACAAAGGTATAAATAACTTAAAAGATCTAAGAAAAATAGATAAATATGAAAAAGAAGCAGATAAAATTCTTAAAACAATAAATGATGGTGAATTTAAAGAATTATATAACTATTTAGAAAATAATGGTAAATTTAAAGATTCAAATCCTATGATGTGTGCAGCATATACAGATATTGAAAACTATAAATTTATGGATATAGAAACATTAGGTCTTTCAAATGTTCCAATTATATTAATTGGTATAGCAAGTATTAAAAACAATAAAATCACAGTAAAACAATATCTTCAAAGAGATGGACTTGAAGAAGCTGCAATAATATCTGGATACTTATCAAATCTTGATGATGATTCAATACATGTAAGTTATAATGGTAAAAGTTTTGATATACCATATATTAAAAATAGAGCAAATTACTTTGGTATAAAATATAATAAACATATAAACTATGATTTATTATATTATACACGACAGATGTATAAAGATATACTTGAAAATTGTAAACTTCCAACTGTTGAATCATATATATGTGGATTTGAAAGATTTAATGATGTTCCAGGACAATATATACCAGGATACTATAAAGATTATGTTTCAACAAAGAATATTGGTCCATTAATACCTATTGTAAGACATAATCGTTTAGATGTAAAATCTCTTGCTGACTTCTTTATGAGAATTTATAATGATATTAACTTTTAGAATATTTAATTAGAGATATTAATTTCTATAAGGATATTTATTAGTAAAAATAGTTGGTGATTTTAACTTTTAAATATGATATTTATTAGTAAAGATGGTTAATGATTTTAATTTTAGTAAGTAAGATATTTATTAATAAAGATAATTAGAATATATAATATAAAATAATTTAAGTGAAAATATGAAATCTGCAATACTTTTTTCAGGTGGTAAAGACAGTACAATGGCATTATATAGTGCAATAAAAAATGGTGATAATGTAGAATATCTTCTTTCAATGAAAAGTAAAAACTCATCATCATATATGTTTCATGTACCTAATATTGACTTAACAAGTTTAATTGCTGAAGCTGTAGATATACCATTAATAACAGCTGAAACTGAAGGAGTCAAAGAAGAAGAACTTAAAGATTTAAAAATTCAATTTGAAAAACTTAAAAATAGAGGAATTGAAGCTATTTATACAGGTGCATTATACTCTACCTATCAGAAATCTAGAATTGAAAAATTAGGTAATGAAGTAGGACTTAAAATTATATCACCATATTGGCATGTAAATGAAGAAGAATATATGAACCATATTATAGATTGTGGATTTGATGTTATAATATGTGGTGTATTTGCATATGGTCTTACTAAAGATTATCTTGGAAGACATATTAGTAAAGATCTTATTTCTGATTTAAAAAAAATAAATGAAAAAGTACCAATAAACCTTGCATTTGAAGGTGGAGAAGCTGAAACATTTGTACTTGATGGTCCAATTTTTAATAAAAAAATTGAAATTTTAGATGCAGATATAGATTGGCATGTAGACAATGGTACATATATTATTAAAGATGCAAAATTAGTAGATAAGGATTAAATTAAATTAATTTATTTTCTATATTTTTAATTATTTTATGCTTATTTTAAAATATTTCCTAGCTATTTTTTTATTTAATAATTCCAATTAAGAATTTAAAATAAGTATTAATATAGCTAATAAGAGTATTTACGGTGTATATTTTAGCTATTTAAAAAAAGATTGTTTAAGATAATAAAAATAGTTCAATTTTTATAAACAAGTTTTATACTTATTCAAATTATTTATAAAAAGTTTAAAATAAGAAATTTAATAATTGAATAAAAAATTAGGTCCAATATTTAAGAAATATAAGTAATTGGGTGGTGGTTAGGTGGTAATTACTTATAATCTTTAATATAAGACCTATTTTAATATATAATATAATATAATATTTAAATATATCTATTTTAACTCATAAAGTTTATTTTAAATAAAAGATTATTTTTTTAATAAAGAGCTAATTTTAATTTAAAAATATTATTATGTTTAAATATTAAAATTACGTTATTATATCAAATTAGAAATATTTATCTAAAAGTTCATCAATTTGTGATTCATAAGATTCTAGACTACCTTCATTAATAATCATTTTATCAGATTCTGCAATAACATCTCCAATCCCAAAACCTAATTCATCTTGATCTCTTTTTTTAAAAGATTCAAATTCTTGTGAATCATCAGCACGATTCCTTTTTTTTAATCTTTCAAATCTAAGTGAAGGCGGAGCAAATATTGCAATTATCTTAAAATCATTAAAATTTTCCTTAAATAAATTAACTTCATATGGACTTCTAATTCCTTCAATTACAATAAGTTTATTATTAAGACTATCTTCTGCTTCAATTAAAGATCTAACCTTATTAATAGTTAAATTAGCAACAGCATATTTTCCATGTTCTTTTCTAAGAGCTATTGCTGTAATCCTTGTATCTTCATTTCTTTTTTTAGCTTCTTCTCTAACCATATCCCCCATTTTAACTACAATAGCTCCTCTTTCTTTTGCTTTTGTAGATATTAATGTTTTTCCAGATCCTGGAAGACCAGATACTCCAATAACATTCGCCATTATAACACCATTTAAACAATTTTTTAGAATTAAAAATCAAATTTAAGAAATTTTATTTAAAAAATTAAGATAATTTTTATAAAAATTAAGTTATTTTATTAATTTAAAAAATATTTATTTTTAAGTTAAATAATTAAAAATAATTTGAAAGCTTAGTTTTTAAATAAATCTTTTAATAATTTCTTAAAAATAATTAAGATTTATTAATATTATTAATACTTTTTTATGCTTTGATTTTCATTGAATTTAAAGAATCTTCTAAATTTTTCTCATTGTCGTACTCATCAATGATTTTTTGAAGGAATTCTTTATCTTTATTTTTATATTCTTTAGCAATCTTACTCATTAAAGGAATTGCACGTACAACATTATCAACAATAGAAATATCAGACATTTTAGACGTTCTTGATAATGGATTTAAATCAATACAAATTATTTTTTTGCCTGCTTCTTTTAATAATTCTGCTCTATCTCCATCTTCAAGAGGAACAAGAATTACATCAGCAATATATATTCCTTTTTTACTAGCAGTTGCTCTTGGATTTTTTATTTTATCAAAGTAGTATAAATCATCATAATTTGTACCTAAAATATCTTCATATCCATGTTCTTTAAATAATTTTGTGATTTTATCTACACGTTCTTCTGTTCTGTAAAACAAGTTAATTTCAATATTACTATCTGTAATATTTGCAAGTTCAATTACTTCATCAATAGCTAAAGCTGTTGTATTACCATTTACAGATAAGACTGGATGATCTGCAAGAAGGATACTTGCTACTGCAGCTTTAATAGCATTTTCTGCTGCAGGTACTGTTTTTTCCCCAATTAAATAATCAAATGTTTCTCCTCTACCATGTGCAATCATTCCAGAATCAGCTAAATAGCCGTCTAAGAATGCATCTTTTACTTTCTGTCTTAATAATAAAGACTCATATCTTGGATGATTTTTAGGTATCATAATAATATTTTTAATTATAGAGCATATATAATTTTTTATTATTAATCATTATAAATTATTAATTTTAATATAATTACTAAATTAAGTTTCATTAATATTTTATAAGAAATTAGTATTAATAATAAATTAGATTTCATTTATGTTTAATTAAGAAATTAATAGCAGTAATAAATTAAATTTCATTAATACTTTATTAAGGATTAATAGAAGTACTAAATTAAAATTTACTAATATTATTTAAAAAAAGAAGAATAATTATGTATTATTAATACATAATTATTAAAAAAATTTAATGTTTTTTAAATGGAATAATTCCTAAACATAAAATACTAATTAATAAAATTATTAATGGATTACCTGTTTTAGGAGTGTTATCTAAGACTTTAATTGTACTATTGTTATGATTAGATGTTTTATTAATAGGATTAAATGTTTTATTTGTGTGATTTTTTGGGTTTTCAGTTTTGTTTGTGTTATTTTGAGGAGTGGTATTATTAACAACTTTAGTTGAATTATTAGCTGTAATATTTGGTGTTTCTTCAGAATTTGCAGTTACATAATTTGTAAAGTTTCCTACTTTAGTAGTATTAAAGTATACTGTAAAGTTTGCAGATTCACCAGGAGCTAAATCATAATTATATGTCCATGTAGGTTTATTATTAATAAAGGAATAGTTCCAATTATTATTAATATCCCATGAATCATAGATTAAACCGTCGTCCCATTTATCTTCACTAACAAAAACTTTATGTAAGGTATAATTACAATCATTTTTTACAGAAATAGTGAAAATAGTTTTATTTCCTATTTTAACTACTGGAGTAATTGTGATTTTTTCAACTTTCATATGAGTATCTAATTTATCTAAATAACTTACATTAAACATTATACAATTTTGATAAGAATTGGAAGTTAAGAAAGTTTTAAAGTTAAATACCATATATGAACCATTATCTAGTTTTTTAACAGCATTATGTGTAGGTACTCTAAATCCACTATCATATAGTTCAATTACCTTTATTATAGGTGGATATTTGCTTGAGTAAAAGTTTCTTTGTGTGAATTCGGATAAATATTGTTGAGGTAAATATCCATCTAATCCTGGTGTAGCATTAGTATTATTATAATAATACCAGATAAATATTTTAAGATATTCAGAAACATCATCACCAGAATTTATGTTTGTAAGAAAACTTAAATCATCTATCGCAAAACCACTACCACCTGTATTAGCATATGGTTCAATACAATATCCATAATAACCATTACTGAATTTTATTAAGTCACTATATTTTGCATAAGTAATTTCAGTTAAATTTAATGATAAGATATTATCATTATTATTTGAATTTTTAATAGTATAATTACTTAATGTAGCTATTGAGACATAATCTTGTCCATAGTTATCAGTAAAATTAGAATTATTAATACTAGCATTTACAACGAAAACTGCACCACCATATTTCCATGATGTGTTGTTAATAAATTTACTATTATTAATATTCACATTATTACCACTTATTGCACCACCAGCTTTTGAGCACTGTTTTCTATGAAAGTACAATTATCAATATTTGCAAGACCATTAGCTAGTATTGCACCACCACGATAATTTACAGTATTTCCATAAAATAGGGAGTTAGATACATTTAATTCGTTATCTGAAAAAATTCCAGATCCTAAATTATTTGTTGTAGAATGACCTGTATTATTAATGAATCTAGAATTATTTACTGTAACATAATCTCCATAAATACCTGCTCCACGATTAGCCTCATTATTTATGAAATCACAATTATTTACTTTTATATTAGTACCAACAAGAGTTCCAGATTTTTCATTTAAATTATTTATAAATACACAATTTTTTGCACTAATATTTTCTCCAAGAACAGCACCTACAAGATTTGTATCAAAAGTACAATTATCTAAAGTTAAATCACGTTTTACATTAATTACTCCAATACAATCCATATTTGCACCATTAACTTCAAAATTAGTGTTATTTACAATAAGTAAACCATCTGCATATATTGCTCCACCATCATGTGGATAATTATTAGTATCTATATCATTATAATTAAAGTTTGAATTATTAATAATTGTTAATTTAGATTTTGTAAATATTGCTCCACCAGTTGTATATGCAACATTACTAGTAAAATTACAATTATTTATAATTAATTCATCTCCTGTTGATGTAATACCTCCACTAATTACAAAATCAGTGGATTTTCCATTTTCAAGAGTTAAATCATTTATTGTAACAGTTGAATTTGTAATATTAAATAAGGTAGCTTCATTATTTCCATCTATAAAGTGGTTGTTACCATTAATAGTGAGATTTTTGGTAATTTTAATTCCATTTTTATCATCAATTGAAGAATCGAATTTATAATCATCATTAATATTAATTATACCATTTGTATTTGTATCAATAAGATTCTGTAAATCCTTAAATGATTTTGGATTTCCAGTATCTCCAAGAGTATTATCTGGAGCATTAACATTATTGGTTGCTAATTCAATATTTGTTGTATTGTGACTATTTAAAACTTCAGAATCTACATTTGTTGAATTATCAGTTGCATATATTGTACCAATACTTATAAATAAAACAATGAAGATTAATAAACTCATTCTCACTTTTTTCACTATTTTCACCTCCTTTTTGTTTGATTATTTATATTAAAAAATTAAAGGGAAATCAAATAATCTATTTAATATAGTAATCTAATTTCCTATCTTCAACTAATTAACAGTAAACTGTTAATTATATATTATTATTCATTTTGTATTATATAAATATATATATATATATATAAATATAAAATTAGTTTTTATATATAAAAAATGTATTTATAAATTAAATTAAGTATTATTAAGCTTATTTAAATTTAAAATAGAAATTTTAAAAGGGGATAAATGAATTTTAAAGGTTTATATTTTTAAAAACAGTTAAATTTTCTATAAAATAAAAATTATTAAAAAATCTAGATTTCTTATAAAATTTAATTAAAAGTTATTAAAAAAAGAATTAAAAGTTTAGGGGCCTGAATTTTTTTTACATTTGTGAGAGCTTTTGTAGGTCTGTTTTTGATGTATCTGAGTTCTGTACAAGTAGTGTTCCTAATAATACATATAAATATAAGGTTTTTTTCACTAATTTTGGTGTAAATTTGTGTATTTTTCTCATTTCTAATGAATTTTTAAGTACTTTGAAATAATCTTCGATTTTACCTCTTATTGGTTTGTAATGTTTCCAATTCATGAGTTTACTGATTAATTCTTTTTTTAATCGTTTAAATAATCTTTTATTTTTGTTTAAATCTTTTTTTATTTTTAAATATGTTTAATGAGTAGCTTAAAATATCATCTAGGTGTTTTATGTTTAGAAATTTTTTAGGGAAAATGAGAGGAACGATTTGGTATTTGCTGATTCCAATTTGGTAATTTGTGAGACTGTAATATCCTTTATCAAAGATTAATGTGTCTTGTTTTCTTATTATTCGTCTTCTGTGCAATTCTTTCATTATTTCTTCAAAAAGTTTTGCATCGTTGGGTGCACCAGAATGGAATAAAATTGCAACAGGAGTCATAGAATCGTAATCAAGTACAAATGTTGCTTTAAATCCAATATAAAATCCTTTGGAAGAAGAATAGCTCTATTTAAGATCCATTTTTGCGAGTTTTTCTTTGGATTGTTTTTTACGGTTAAAATTGAAATCTAAGTCTATTGGTGTTGCATCAACAATAAAAGTCCTTTTTCCTCTTCTTTTATAGTTACTAAAAGCTTTTAATGCACTGTTTACTGAATCTGTATAATTTTCTACTGAATTTTTTTGGAAGTAGTCATATATTTCTTGAGCTTCTAAAACTTGATTGATTTTAAAATATTTTCTTAATTCTTCTTTGTTTTTAAGATTTTTTACAACAAAATCAAATGGTAAATCGAAAAATATGCTTATAAATTCTGTTTTGATTATTGTATCTAATTTTTTATGGTTTTTAAAATCATTGGAAGAAAATATTTGTTTTGATTTTCTAGAACCAATAATTTTAAATATTTTGTCTAATATAATATAATTTGGGTCGTTTTTATCAAGATTTAAGTTATGCAACATTTTTATTACCAAATATATATTTGTTGCACTTATTATTTAAATTTATTGGTTTAAACGACCTTTTTTTATTAAATTACTAATTTTTCAATTGTATTATTACAAAACAAGAATATACAATAATTAAAACTATGAAAATAAGAAAAATGAGGGCTTAAAAATAAGTCAAAAATTCAGGCCCCTAAAAAGTTATCAATTTAATTAAATAGTTTTAATGAGATAATATTTTCTATTTAAAGTTGTAAATAATAATTTTTTATTAAAAAAATAAGATAGAAATGATTTTTACATTTAAAGATAGTTAATAAAATTTATTTTGGATTTAAAGTATTATTCATTGTAAATATCAATACTTCTTAATTTTATTATATACTATTAAATAAAATTTTTATTTCTTGTAGAAATAATTAGTAATATTTTTAGTAGTTTTTAGTATTATTAAATTATTAGCTTAGTTGTGAAGTTGTTATTAAGTGTTTTTAATAATTTTTAGTATAGTTAATTTATTCGTTTAGTTGTTAAATTAATTATAATTTTTTTGGTAATTTTTAGTATTATTAAATTATTAAGTTAGTTGTGAAAATAATTATAAACATTTTCAGCAGCTTTTTTATTCATTCCTTCAATATCACTAAGTTCATCAACACTTGCTTTAGATATACCCTCAATATCTCCAAAATCACGCAGAAGAGATAATTTACGTTTTTTACCAATTCCTTGTATATGATCAAGTTCAGATTCAGTAAGTTTTCTTGAACGTAATTTTCTATGATAAGTAACACCAAATCTATGTGCTTCGTCTCTTACTCTTTGAAGAATATGTAATGATTCTTTATTATGTGGGATAATAATAGGTTTATTAGATTGTGGAACAAAGACTTCTTCGAATTCTTTAGCAAGGCCAATTACTGGTATATCATCTAAACCTAATTCATTTAATACTTCAACTGCAATATGTAATTGTCCTTTACCACCATCAATAAGTACTAAATCAGGTTTTTTATAATCTTCTTCACCAACTAATGACTCAAATCTTCTTGTAAGTAATTCTCTCATCATACCATAATCATTAGGTCCAGGAGTTTCTAATTTAAACCTTCTATATTGTTTTTTATTTGGTTTTCCATCAAAGAAACTAACTTTAGAACCTACTTGTAATGTACCAGAAATATTACTTACATCATATCCTTCAATAACATGTGGAACATTTTTAAGTTTAAGGTAATTTTGAAGTTCTATAAGTGAATTATTAACTTTTTCTTTTTGTTTTTTAATAATTTCAGCATTTCCTCTAGCCATACGAATAAGACGTAATTTTCTACCTTTTTGAGGATTTGTAATTTTAACCTTATTTCCTCTTAAATCACTTAACCATTCAATAATTAATTCTTTGTCTTTAATATTATCTTCAATTATTAACTCTTTAGGTATATGGCGATTAATACCATAGTATTGTTGTATAAAACTATATAATACTTCAGAAATATCTTGATTTTTAGTATTATCCATTAAATAATCATCTTTAGATATAATTTTTCCTTTTCTAATTGATAAAACAACAATTATTGTTGTGTCTTTATTTTCTGATGAAGCAATTACATCTTGATCAAGATCATCATCTAATTCATCAACAAATTGTTTAACCATAACCTCTTCAATTGATTTGATTTGATCTCTTAGTACGGCTGCTTTTTCAAATTCCATATTTTGGCTTGCTTCTTTCATCTCATTTTTAAGATTCTTTAATATATCATTATATCTTCCTTGAAAAAATAAATCAATTTTTTCAATAATTTCATGATATTCTTCTTTACTTATTCTACCATCACAGGGTGCATAACATAAATCAATTTGGTAATTTAAGCAAGGTCCATCCATATGTTTACAAGTTCTAATTTTAAATAATTGTTTTAAGAATTTTACAGTAGAACGTACAGATTTAACATCTGTAAAAGGTCCATAATATGTTCCATTTTTAGATATATTACGTGTTAATATTAATCTTGGAAAATCTTCATTTGTTATTTTAACATATGGATATTTTTTATCATCTTTAAGGCGAATATTATATTTTGGCATATATTTTTTAATTAAATTTGCCTCTAAGATTAAAGCTTCTTTTTCAGAATTAGTTACAATATATTCTAAGGAATTAAAGTGTTGCATTAAAACATAAGTTTTTGGTCTATCTTTTTTATCTTTAAAATAAGATTTTACTCTTTTTCTTAAAGATTTAGATTTACCTACATATATTACATTATCGTTTACATCTTTCATAATGTAAACACCTGGTTTAAGAGGTAAATTATCTGGAGATTTTACTTTTGTTGCCATTGTAATATTTTCCTTAATTTTATTATAATAAATATATAAAATATTTTTTTTTATTTATTAATATTGTTTTTTCTAATTTATATTAAGTTTTTAAATGTTTTATTTATTAGTTTTTTAAATTTTTTTTTTAAAAATATCTTTAGTAAATTAAATTTCATTTAATAAATCTTATTTTTATTTATTAATTATTAGTTTATTGTTAAAAATTTTATTAATTTAATTAAAAATCTTATTCTTTCTTTTGTTTTTGTATAATTTATATAAAAAATTTTATACATTTTCATTGATTTTAATTAAACTTTTATGTATTTATGAAAAATTATCAAAAGCTTTATATGTTATAAAATATTTATAAATTATTAGGTATGAGATTTATTCTTATACCTAATAGGATGATTATAGAAAATCATACATATTCACCCCCTTAAACGTATGTTTTTTTTTAAAAAGTATATTAAACCTTTTTTTTATTTCTATAATCATTCTTATTTATTTTATTAAACCTTTTTTTATAAATATTAACTTAATTTTAAATAAATTCCTATTTTTGTATTAATTTTCTTATATTTTTTATTATTAAGAAAATTTTAATATAATTTTAAATTATTTAATTAATTAAAAGTATTAATTTTAAATATAACTAAATATATTAAGCTCTAAATTGATTTATTAACATTATAAACTATTAGAAAATACTTCTTATAAAAATCTAGACTTCATTTTATAATTGAAAATTAAATTTAAGACTTTTTTAAAAAAGGTTTATTAAAACAAATTCTATATACTTATTAATTAATTTAGTTTTTAATATTCCTTAAACTAATTAAATTTTATTATATATTAAAAATTAAAAAAAAGTTAAATATTAAAACTTTGGAGATTATTTAAGTTGTATTTCTCCTTGTACAAGTTCTAATATTTCTTTTGCTAACATTAAGTCAATTACTGAATTAATTTTCTTAGCAGTTTTTTTAGATGTTGATTTAAAACCAAAATTACGAGCAACTGCTCTTGTTAATTTTTCATCAGTTAAATGTTCTTTAAATATAAGAACTAATTTAATATTAGCTCCTATTTCATCATCAGAAATTAAATCAATATTTGGTTTAGAACGTTTTCTAACTTGTATTTCTTGATTTTTATTAGAATATAAAAAATCATCAACAATATATATTAAACCTTCATTTTCTGCTGATTTTATACCATCATTAACTGTAGATTTAAGTTTAGATCCTGCTCTTTTAATTCCAGAACTTTCTTTAATTCTTTTAATAATTATATCCTTATGAACTGGACCTTCAACATCAACTATTTGTGATATTACTTCAGCAATAAATGATATTGGTTTATCATATACATCATCTTGTGTTTTTAATGGTAAATCTTTAAATTCATTATATTTTTTAATATAATCTTTCATTGATTTATCTTTATTTGGTAATGTTCTATTATCATATGCTTTAAGACTATTTGATTCTTTTTTTCTTTCATTTTCAATCTTTTTATAATCTTTATCTGCATCTTCAATGATTTCTTCTAATTTTTCTGATTCTAATTTATTATTATGGTTGTTTACTTTGTTTATTGAATTTTCTTGAAGTTTGTGGTTGTTTGTATTATTTATTGAATTTTCTTGAAGTTTTTCATTATTGTGATTATTTACATTATTTATTAGATTTTCTGGAATATCATTAGTAATAACAGTATCATCAGTTATATATTCATTAGAATATGTTGTATAATCATCATAGTCATTATGATTATCTACATATTCTTCATTATCTTCTAATGGAATAAATTCATCATTTGAATTATCATAGTCATCATAGTTAAATTCAGTAGTTCTATCAATTACATGTGTTTTTTTAGGTTGTGTATTATTTTCAATTTCTTTTAATGAATCATTAATATATTCAAGTTCTTTTTTAAATTTAGATATTTTGTCTATTATTGATTCATCATCTTTATCTTCAATATCATATTGAACATTGTTTTTTCTTAAAGGATTATTAAAATCAGTATCTGTATAATAATCATCATAAGTATTTGATTCATAATCTTCAGTAATTACATTAGGGTTATTTTTAGAATCATCATAAGTATTTGATTCATAATCTTTAGTAACTACATTAGTAGAATCATTTGAATTCATTATTTCATTAATGATTTCTTGATCTTCATCTATTTCTTTATCATCAAATAAGTTATCAATTTCATCTTCTGATTTATATTCTAAGTTTATGTTATCTTTTTTATCGTTAGTTTTAAGATTTATATCATTATCATTTATAATGTTTAAATCTGAATCTTTACTAATTGCTGGTTTATTTTCTGATATTTCACTGTAAGTATTTAAAGGACTGTCATCTTTATTATTAACAATAATGTTAATCATTTCCTCTAATTTTTGATCATCACTATCCACTTTATCATTGATTTTATTGAATCTTTTTCTAAAGTGGACTTTAGGTATTTTTCCGTTTTCAATAGTATCTTCTTTCATTTTTCCGTTATCATAAATTATTGTTTCGTCATTATTTGTATTTTCTTCTTCTATTTCTTCAATATGTTTCATTTCATCATTTGAGATTTCTTTTTCTCCATCTTTAAGTTTCCTATTACTTGGAACTTCAACATATTCATATTCATCATCAGAAAATAGAATTTTCTCTTCAGGATTAATATTATCTTTTTCTGTATTATGTATATCTCTTGTTTTTTTGTCTGTATTAGGTATATTTCTTGTATTTTCTATATTTTTATCTGTATTAAGTATATTTCTTGAATTTTTGCCAATATTTTTGTCTGTATTAGATGTATTTTCATCTGTTTCTTGATTTGTTTCGTTAGTAGTTTTGAAATCTTCATCAATTAAATCATTTTCTTTTTCATTAATATCTTTTATTGTATTATAATCTGTTTCTTGATTATAATTATTTATATCTTCAAATGATTCATTATCATTTTTTCTATTTATATTAGAAATCTTTGAACCAATAAATTCAGAAATTGAATTTCTATGTTTATTTTCTGCTTCACCAAGTTTATTAAAAGATTTTTCAAGTTTACTATTTAATTTATTGATTCTGTCATATTGACTATTATCATTATTTTTAATAAAGCTATCATTATTTTGACTACTAGTTAATATTTCTTCTTCAGATTCTTTCTTAAGTTGAGATATTAAATCATTATTAACAATTAATGGTTCTTCAAGTTCATCATATACATCATTTGATTCATTTTCATTAATGTATTCATTTTTTGAATCTTCATTATTTGAAAATTGATTTATTAATTCTCTAGATCTTGCTTCTTCACGAGCAATATCTTCTTTAGTTTCATAATTAGATTTTGTATTTCTGTAATTACTATTATTTTCTTTTGGTTTTGTGGTATATTTGTTTTCAAAATGATTATCTGCAGTAATATTATTTGTATCATTATTTTCTGCTAAGTTACTTATTTTATTTTCAGTATCACTTGGTATATTACTTATTTCAATTTCTGTATTGTTTCTTATATTTTGATTATCATCATTATCATTAATTTCTTTAAAGTCATCTGTAGTTTCTTTAACTTCATTTTCTTCTTGTTCTTTAAGTCTACGTGCTTCTTCAAGTCTTCTTTCTTTTTCGGCTTTCATTCTTTCTTGGAATTTACGTTCTTCTTCAGCACGTTTTTTATCATCTTCAATAATATCAAGTTTTGCTTGTTGAACTCTATCTAAAAGACGTTTTTTAGAAGCTTCTTCATTTCTATACCAATCAGTAGACCATAAATGGTATAATTTCCAACCTAAACCATCAAGAACTTGTTCTCTAAGTCTATCTCTATCACGTGCAA
Organism: Methanobrevibacter wolinii SH; assembly: GCF_000621965.1. Classification (NCBI taxonomy): domain Archaea; kingdom Methanobacteriati; phylum Methanobacteriota; class Methanobacteria; order Methanobacteriales; family Methanobacteriaceae; genus Methanobrevibacter; species Methanobrevibacter wolinii. Next base: position 25,817 of record NZ_JHWX01000015.1, on the reverse strand, counting down.
CCTTACTTGAAGCATACATTTTACCATCAGTAGTAATACCTAAGATATATCTTCCAGGATTGTTCTCATCTACAATAGCAAGATCTACTCTGAAACCTGCACAACCAACATGTTTATCAACAGTATATCCATTATCAACTAAGAAAGTATATATTCCTTCTTCAAATGGTTCTACAGTATCATCTTCATTTGGAATATTTCCAATAGTTAAGCTTTCTGCATATTCTAAGAATTCTTTAAGTGCACGTACACCAAATGGTGGGTTAGCAGTTAAATGCATATCATGTGATCTGAAGTTAGAAAATACTACACATTTTTCTTTTGCACGAGTAACAAGTACATTTAAACGTCTTTCTCCTCCATCTTGATTTAAAGGACCGAAGTTCAAAGACATTTTTCTATTTTGATCAAAACCATAACCTACACTAATAAGAATAACATCTCTTTCATCACCTTGAATTGTTTCAAGGTTTTTAACAAAGAATCTATCTGGTCTGTTTTCAGAGAATAATGGTTCAAGTTCAGGATGGTTTTTACGTTCAACTTCAAGTTCTTCTAAGATTGCATTCCTTTGAGCAACTGAGAATGTACCTACTCCTAAACTTTTACTGTCCCCATATTTTTCAAAGTGTTTAAATATTTCTTTAACAACTTCTTTAGCTTCTCCACGATTATATGAACCTTCACCTCTTTCATATATTGTATCTGGACAATATCTAAATTTAAGACCTAATTCTGGATCATCATGTGAAGGAGATGGATAAACAAGTAATTGGTTATCATAAAATTCTCTATTTGATACAGCAATAAGTGATTCGTGACGACTTCTGTAATGCCATTTTAACATTTTAACAGGAAAAGATAATTTACAAAGATGTAAAATACTTTCCATATCATTAGCACTAGCTACTTCTTCATGTGAGTCTCCATCAGCAATTTGATCAAAGAAACTTGTAGGTGGTAATTGTTGAGTATCTCCCATAACAACTGCTGTTTTACCACGCATAAATGCACCAAGAGCATCTTCAGGTTTTACTTGACTTGCTTCATCAAAGATAACAACATCAAATTGTAATTTTGGATTAGTTGGATCAAGATACTGAGCAATAGATAATGGACTCATCATAAATATAGGTTTGATTTTTTTAATGATATCTCCTGTTTTTTCAAGAAGTGATCTAACTGGTAGATGCCCACTTTTTCTTGTAAATTCTCCAGCAAGGATTTTAGCCTCAGGATTACTTGCTCCTCCATAGATTTTAGGAATATTTTTATTAAGTTTATTAAATACTCTTTTTTGATTTAATTTTAAAATTTTTCTATCTAAATCTTGGAATTCTTTAATACGGTTTTCATGTAATTCTCCAACAAAGGAACTTAATTCAGGATTATCTATAAATACTTTATTAAGTAAACTATCTGCAAAATTTCCTGAAACTAATGCATTAACTTCATCCTTTTTAATATTCCTTTTTTCAATAGTATTAATAAATAATTTAGCTTCAGAATTCATACATTTATTTTTAGTATTTAAATATTGACTCCATAAATGTAAGCTTGAGAAATGGCCATTCCATTTACTAAATTGGTTTACCCATTCAGTGAATAATACATCTTCAGCATCTTTTTTAAATATTACTTTTGTATTTGGTTTTAAAGTTGTTTGAAGTTTATGTAATTCATGTCTAAAATTATTTCCTTCTTTAATATAATCTTTCAATGATTCTTTAATAGATGTTGTTTTAAAATCATTTGTAAGGTAATCAAATACTTTATCTGTAAAAATATCTTCATTGAGATATTGTTTTAATTCAAACATCCAATTATAAATTTTTTTAAGTTCTTTAATATCTGCATTTAAAGACCAATAATTTGAGAAATATGATTTTCCAATGGTATCTTCACTTTCAATTTCAGTTTTCTCTTCTTTAAACTTTTTAATTGCATTTAAATCAGATATAACCGCTGAATCTCCAGGAACTTTCCCTTTATAAAATTCTTCAACAACTTTAGTATTAGATTTAGAAAATAGTCTAAATTTCTTATGGGATCCTTCTTTTATTGTATTTATTAAACTATTAATATCTACATTAAGTATTGTAGGATTAAACTTATCTAATATTTTTGCAGATTTTTGATAGTGTTCTAAGTCATTAATTAACTTTTCAGCAATTTTAGGATTATCCCATGCAGATGAACTTAACAAATCTTTATCTATTATTGGTACTTCTTTATCTAAGAAATCTAAAGATTTAATTGTTTTATCAAGATTTCTTAAATTTTTAGCCTTTTTAATACCAAAATTTTCTTCAGCAATATCTGCTTCAATATTAAATCTATCAAGAGCTTCTGATGAGTCTGCAATTAATATTTGTATTTCTCTTAAATCACTTGGAAGTAAACTTTTTGGTGAACAATAACTCCAAGGATTATCTTTATTAATAGTACCATGTAATTCTGCAAGATTTTCAAGAGATAAAACAATATCATCAAGGTCTTTCATTGTTAAATCTTCAGGGTGTTCAAATCTAACAAGAGGTAATATTTTACCTTCTGTTTTAAAATATTCTTCTGCAAATTCTTTTCTTCCATATAAATCATAAGCAGATAAACTAATAGAATATAATGGTTTATGTATTATTTCTGCATAATCATCTAATTGAACTTTAAGTGTTTCAAGTTTACGTATAGTTCTATCAATATTTTTATCACTAGTAGAACGTACTGTTGCAGATTTTTTAAGTTCTTTAATAAATTTTTTACGTCTTGTTTTATGTGAATGTAATTCTAAAATATATTTTCCAAGTCCAACTGCAGTTAATCTATCTTTTACTACTTCTAATGCAGCCATCTTTTCAGATACAAATAAAACAGTTTTACCATCTGCAATTAATTCTGCTATTAAATTAACAATAGTTTGAGATTTACCTGTTCCTGGTGGTCCTTCAACAACAAGATTACGACCAGCTTTAACATCTTCAATAACAGCAATCTGTGATGAATCTGCATCTAAAACTTGATACATATCTTTATAATTTATTTTATCTACATCATTTTCATCAAAACTTTCTGTATCATTAACTGATGGATCAAATATTGCTTGTATAAGTGGATGATTAGTTAAATCTACATCATCACCCCAACTTTCAGGATTTAAATCATTATACATTATAAATTTAGTAAATGAAAAGAAACCTAATGCAACTTTGTCTGTAACTTTCCAATTACCTTTGAATCTAATAGCTTTTTTAATTTCATCCATATATTGGCTTGGAGCTTCTACATAGTTTTTAGCTTCAAAATCTGGGATTTTTATTCCATCTTCTGCAAGTTTAGTTTTAAGTGAAATATTTGTTTGAATATCTTCACCAGTCCATCTAATTACAAAAGAATTTCCTGCTTGTTTTCTTTCCATAGCTACAGGTATTAAAATTAAAGGTGCAAGATTAGCTTTTTTAGGTTTATGTTTATCAAACCATCTTAAAAAACCAATTGCAATATATAAAATATTATAACCTTGCTCTTGAAGCATTGTTTTAGATTGGTTATTAATATAAAATAATTTTTTTTGTAATTCATTAGGAGTGAGATTAGTTTCTAAGGATTTATCATCTGAAAAAATCTCTGGTTTATGTAGACTCCATTTAGATGAGTTCTCTTTATCCTTACCTTTTGGAACAAAATTCATTTTCTTGTTTTGTAAGACAAGTCTTTTATAAACATTTGTTGGTTTTTGATTAGGGAATGAAAGAGTTTGATTACGATCTTTAAAGTTCAATAATTGATTCCTTAATGTTAAATCAAGAAGATTTTTTCTTAAATCTTTAAACTCTTTTTTTATTTTTTTTGAAGATGATTTACCCATTGTTACCCCTAGTTATTATAAATTAAATAAAAATAAGTATATAATTTTTTTATATACAAGAAATATAGATAAAATAATAGTGTAATTTATTATGTATTATATATTTAATATATTTTACTAAATAGTTTTTAATATTATATTTTTTTACTATAATATTAAAAATAAATAGAAAATAATGAATTTAATATGGTTATTTTATTAGAAACTAGTTTATTGCTTTTTAATTTCTAATTTTTAATTGTTATTTTAGGAAAATAGTTTGTTTTATTATTTGTGTATATTTTTTTTAATTTGTTATTAAAATCTAGTTTATTGTTTTTAATTGTAATATACTGATGATAAATAGGATATTTTTAATTTATATTTTTATAAAAAAAGTAGTTATATAAATAGTGTTTTTTCTAAATTTAAAAGATTTAAGTATTTTTATTAATTAAAATAAGTATCTTTAAATAATTAATAAGAGTATAAATTTGATAAAACAAATTTATACCTATTTATGTGTTTATAATGATTCAATAGCTTTAACTATTAATTCAATAGTGTTTTCAATATCTTCAGCACTTGCAACACTGCAAGGTGTATGAATATATCTAGTAGGAACTGAAAATACTCCAGTTGGAATACCTTCTCTTGTAAGATGTATTACACTACCATCAGTAGTTCCTCCATCACCAACTTCAAGTTGGTATGGAATATCATATTTATCACCAGTATTAATAAGTAAATCTCTTACTTTTTTAGGAGTGATAATTCCTCTTCCACCTGCATCAATTAATACTATAACAGGTCCTTCACCCATTTTTCCAGGAGCTTCATCAGGTTTTACACCAGGGTGATCTCCAGATAATGTAGTATCTAAAGCAAATGCCCAATCTGGGTTTAATTTAAATGCAGAAGTTCTAGCACCTTTAAGACCTACTTCTTCTTGAACAGTACCTACACCATAAACAGTAGCATCTGTTTTAACTCTTTTAAGTACTTCCATAACTACATAACAACCTGCACGGTTATCAATTGCTTTTCCCATAAAACAATTATGTGGATATTCAGCAAAGATTGTATTAATAGTAATAGGATCTCCAACTGAAACCATAGTTTCAGCTTCTTCTTTATCTTTAGCACCAATATCAATAAACATTTTATCAAATGGTACTACTTTTTTCCTTTCTTCTGCAGTTGTAATATGAGGTGGTTTAGAACCAATTACACCAGTTACATCACCATCAGCTGTGTGAATAGTAACAGTTTGGTTTTGTAACATTTGATCATTAATTCCTCCAATTTTAGTAAATCTTAAGAATCCATCATCATCAATGTAACGAACCATTAATCCAATTTCATCCATATGTGCTGCTAACATTACTGTTGGTTTACCTTTTTTACCTTTTTTAGTACAGATAATATTTCCCATATTATCTCTTTCAATTGTATCTGCAACATCTTTTAATTCTCTTTCAAATATAGCTGCAATATTATCTTCATAACCAGAGATACCATTAGTTACACATAATTCTTTCATTAAATCCATGTTGAAATATTTATCAGCTTTGGATTCTGATTCTTTTTTATCACTCATATAATACACCTCGATTTTTTTCATGATAAAAGTATTATAATATTATATAATATTTCTTTAATTAAATAATTTTTGATATTAATTAAAATTCTTAAATATTTTAATTATACAATGATTTAACATGATTAAATTTTTAAATAAATTAAAATATTATTACTGTTTTAAAAAATATTATTTCAAATTTCTTGATTGGCATGGATATTTGAATTATTTCTAACAATTAATATTTTAAATATTTTAACGGTTATTTTTTTTATAAATGTTGAAATCAGAAATTATATCTTCTATTTTTGAGTAAAAATCTTCAATATAAATCTCCATTTCACAATGTATTCCCTTTGTTTTAAATGAATGTTTGTTTGAAATCTTTTATTAAAATTTTACTATATAATTATTAAATGATTTATTCTATTTAAGTAAAATCATTGTAGCTTATTATTATTCTTTTTTCTCAGTTAATGCTTTGAATCCAATAGGTACAGTACTATATTTAGTTCCAGCAGCATGAATTACATCTTCGATTTTATCTGAAACAAAAGATCTAGGTTTCCATGGTTCGTTCTCATCTTGACCTACAAGGAATACTTCATCAACAATATTCTCTTCAAGTAAATGTATTAAAATACTACTAACTATTCCACCGTCTTGACCTGTTACAGTATCTGATTTTGCAGAGAAGATTTCAATATATTCTCCAACTGGTTTTTCATCAATATCCTCAGGTAAAATATCAGTACTTATATATGTCCTAGGACAAGCGAAGTAACATGCATGACAATCTTTTCTACATTCACCATATACTTGTGGTTTTCTATCATTAATTTCAATTATTTTTTCAGGACATACATATTCACATGCACCACAAAGTACACATCCACCAACACTAATAACATCTGCTTCAAGATTACTAAATTGACAGTTTTTGGATTCTTCTCTTGAGATTTCATCACTTAAATGTCTTTGTGATAAAACTTGTCTTCCAACAGATTCTCTAGTATGAATGTTTTCAAGATTAGATTTAATTTTTTTATTTGCAATTCTTTCTAAAAGTTTAAGTCCTTTGTCACTAATTGGTTCTGTTGTAAAAAGTCCTTTTTTAACACAATCTTCAATGATTTTTTTACCTTTTTTAGACCTAACAATAATTGTGGAGTAACCTTTTGGTGAACCAACAGATCCTACAGATATATCAGATAAATCTGCAGTATAATCGGTACATATATTACAATTTTTACGACTGAATATTTTAGTTTCAGCAACTGGAATTGAAAAAGTAGTACCATCATTTTTATAAACTATGAATCTACCTTTTTCAATACGGAATTCTTTTACATCATACATTTCTATATTGTTTTCTTTTAAAAATTCTTTAAGATATTTATATGAATAATTTTCCATACAAAATAATCCAATTTTTAAATCTATTGGTGATCCTCCAGTTATATCTGAATATTTATTAATTTTAGTAGCAGCTAAAATTTGACATGGAGTTCCAACCATTGCAGTTTTAATATCACTCATTTACTCACCTTTTTAATATTGTTAAAAAATTTAATCAAATTATAAATCATTCATAAATAACAATTTTATTTATATTTTTTAATAAATTTAAACTTTATTAAAATTATTAGATTTTTATAAAAAATTTAGTAAAAAATTAATCTTTATTTTAAATTTTAAATATAGGAAGATTATATTTTTTGAGTAAAAAAATTTATATTAAATTATTTCATGTTTTTATCTAAATAAAACAAATTAAATATGATGTTTAAAAAATATTTTTTAATAATAAAATTTTTCATAAAATTTATATTAATAAATTTAAATTATGGAAATAAGTTGTTTATTATTAAAATTGTAAAATTAGTAAAAAAGTTAAAAAAAGAAAATAGTTTAAAACTATTCTTTTTTATTTTTAAAGTCATCTAATGTTTTTTCTAGTTCTGTAGAATCTTTTTTATATTCTTTGGAATTATCGGCTGAATCTTCAACTTTAGACTCTTTTTTAAGTGCGTTAATTACTTTTTTCTCTTTATCCTCTTTGAGGTTGTCTATTTTATTTTGTTTCTCCTCAACCTCTTTAGGTATGTCTTCAACTGTATGAAGATTACCATCTTCAACTATTTCTGAAGTTTTAGAATCAGATTCTTTATCATTAGAATCCTTATTATCAGAATCTTTTTTCTTATATTTTTCTGTATCAAATCCTTTTGTAAATTTAGCATAAGAATCAAGATCTGCTTTTTTAGTTTTACTTGGATTTTTCCTAGACTTTACAGTATTTTTCCAACCATAATAAATTTTATCAGCAAACATACCAAGAACTGCAAATATTATACCTATGATTCCTGAAATGATGTAAGCTACCCATAATGGAGGTAATGTATTTTTACTTTCCTCAACAAATGTTTCAACAGGCCCTTCTACTGATGAAAATGCAATACCTTCTTTTTTCATATTCGCTTCAACAGTATCAACATCATTAACATTTACATGAGCTTGGAGTCTAAATGTAGTTGATGTTGCATATAAAGCATATGATTCAGATAAATATTCTTCTAAGTCATTTTTCATGTCTATTGGGTTAGTATCGTTTTTAACAGTTACATTTATAATGCCTTGTGTACTATTAACTTTAACATCTTTAACATGTGAAGATTGGTTAATATTATGCATTATACCATTTTTAAGGGAATCAGAATAATTCGAAGAGAAATTACTCGTTACTATAAGTACCCCTGAAGTAGTAACACCTTTTACACCAGGAACATTTTTAATCTTATTTTCCATATCTGTTACATTATTATCTGCTTGTGAACTTACATCTACATCAATATATTCATTTTGACCAGTAACCATTGCATCAACAGTACCAATTAATGCAGGAAAATCATCATATATTGGGCTTATGAAGAATATACCTCCAATTGCACCTAATATAAAACCTACTGCAAGGATTCCAACTAAATCTTTTCTATCTAAATAAGGACTTAGTACAGCTACAGAGAAGATGAATATCATTAAGAGTAAAAACAGTATAACATATAATAATATCATAAATACATCCATATATTCACTCTCATAAAATTATTAATTTTTAATTAGGTATTGTTTTTTAAAGTACTTGTTAATTTATTTTTAACATTAAAATTTAATTAAAAATTATATTAATTTATAGAATTCATTAAATATAATGTTTATTAATTTTATAAATATATAACTATTTTTAATGAATTTAGTTAAAATTCACTGATTTTTAAAATAAACCTTATTAAATTAGATTTTTAAGTATTCAATATTGTTTAAATATAGCTTCAATTAAAAATAATTATTAAATTAAATAAATCTTAATATCTGATGTATCCTCTGGCCATTCAATACATAATTTATTATATCCTTTTTTTAATTGTATTGGGGGATTATTTAAATTATCATATTCTGTATTTAATTTTATATTTTTTATTGTATTATCAGATAATTTTAAATTAGTATTAATATTATTAGATGAAAAACTTAAAATACAATCTTCAGGCATTGTTAAAAATATTGTTCTTTTTGAACCAGATCCAGAAGCATAAACATCATTAATTCCATTAACAATTTCAGATAATTCTGCCTTTGTATTATATGTCTGTGTAACATCAATTGTATAATCTAGAGAATCTGAAATTAGTGGAATAAAAATTAAAGTAATTAATGTTATTGATATTATAAAAATAAATAAGTATTCAATAGATAATTGGCCTTTATCTGATTTTATAAATTTCATATAATCACGTATTTAAATTAAGTTAAATTTTTACTTAAATATTATTTTATTAATCAAATTATGCTAATTATTAAATTACCATAAAATAAGGTTATAATATATCCAATACATATTATTGGAGCAAATGGAATTCCAATTTTTATAAAAACATTAGGTTTAATTAAATCTTTATTTTTAAGTTCTTTTAAGAGTTTAATATCTTTATAATTTAAACCTGCAGAACTTTGAGATTTGATAATGTATTCTTCATTAAATTTTTTTAGGTATAAATTATTTAAATCATCTAAATTATTTAAAATAAAATCATATGCTTCTTTACTATTAAAATTAGTTTTATCTAAAATCATACCTTTTTTTAAATTATTTATTGGAACAAGGTAAGTTGAAAATCTATTTGTTGAATTAAATATATTAAAACTTAATATTTCATATTTTATTTTATTAAATAAATTATCATTATTAGATCTTAATTTAAAAATTGAAATATATATAAAAATAAAAGGAAAAGCAATTAAAAGGCTATTTATTATTAAATCTAGTGTAAATGGCCAAAAATTTGATAATTTATAATAATTTGATGGAATCATAAATGCTATACCAGTAAGTAGTTTAACATCACCACCTGCCCATAAACCTAATATCCATAAAATATATGATATTATGAATATTGATATACCTGATATTAATGAGGAACTTATAAAATATGGATTTCTATAAAATATTGTAAAAAATAAACTGAGAACTATACCTAATATAATTAGAATTAAATTTAGTTTATTACTAATAATATTATATTGTATATCTGTATATGAAGCAATAATAGTAGCAATTAAAACTACAATTACTGGAATAATGAATAAATCCATGTATAAAACTTATAATGTGATTCAAAAATAACTTAATTATATAGTCTTAAATTAAAATATTAATTTAAAGTTTTTTAGTGTTTTAAAAATTTTTTTATTAATTTATTATAAGTAGTAGATTTAATTTTAATTTTATTGATAGTAAAATTAATTAGTTTAAATTATTTATTTGTAGTATAACTAATTTTATTTTAATTAATTGTATTAATATATAGTTAATTTTATTTTTAATTGATTTTATAATCTTATAATTATTTTTTAATTATTATATTAATTAAATTTAGTTTAAAATTAATATTATTTCTTTATTAAAATTAATTCTTTTTAAATTTATAATATGTACTTAAAATTATTAAAATATTAAAAATCAGTTTATTAAATATAGATAAAAGGAATATTAAAAATTAGTTTATAAAATCAGAAAGAATATAAAGAGTGAGAGGATGTACTCTTTATTTTATTCTTTTGAGTATTTATATGCAGCATCAACAAATGAAGTAAAGAGTGGATGTGGTCTATTTGGTCTGGATTTAAATTCTGGATGGAATTGACAACCAATAAACCATGGATGATTTGGAAGTTCAATAATTTCAACTAAAAAGTCATCAGGTGAAATACCAGATAAAACTAAACCTTTTTCTTGTAAAATAGCCCTATAATCATTGTTAAATTCAAATCTATGTCTATGACGTTCTTCAATTAAATCTTCACCTTTGAAGTAATCACTGAATTTTGAATATGCATCATAAGTTTTAGTACCTTTGACTAATTTACAATCATATCCTCCAAGACGCATAGTTCCACCCATTTGTTTAATTTCTTTTTGTTTTTCCATCATATCAATTACAGGGAACTTATTACCTTTATCAAATTCAGTACTGTTAGCACCTTCAAATCCATTACGTCTTGCAAATTGGGTAACCATGGATTGCATACCTAAACATATACCAAATATAGGTACTTCATTATCAATTGCATAATCTACAGCTTCAAGTTTACCTTCAAATCCACGACCACCAAATCCTCCTGGAATTAATATACCATCAAGTTGTGAAAGTACGTCCTTATCAAGATGATCAACATCTGCATTAATATATTCAATATCCATATTAACTCCAACATGTGCTGCAGCATGTTGTAATGATTCGCGAATACTTATGTATGCATCTTCAAGTTCAACATATTTACCAACAATACCTATTGTTACTTTTGGGGATTTAATTTCAAGTTTTTTAACAACTTCTCTCCATGAATCAAGTTTTGAAGAATCAGGTTCTATATTAAGACTTAATCTATTTACAATAAATTCTCCAACATTATTATTATCAAGTACAAGTGGAACTTCATAGATACTACTAGCATCAGGAGTATTAACTACTGCTTTTTCATCTACATCACAGAAATTAGAGATTTTTTTCTGAAGATCTTCATCAATTGGTGATTCTGATCTACATACAATCATATCAGGTACAATACCAGTACTTCTTAATTCTTTTGTAGAATGTTGAGTTGGTTTTGTTTTAAATTCTTTAGCTGCATTAAGATAAGGTACATAAGTTACATGTACAAACATAACATTTTCATGACCTTCTTCATTTCTTAATTGTCTTAAAGCTTCTAAAAATGGTTGAGATTCAATATCTCCAACTGTACCACCAAGTTCTACAAGAACAACATCATAATCTTTTTTACTAGCTGCAGAACGAATCATTCTTTTAATTTCATCAGTAATATGTGGAATAATTTGTACACATGCACCTAAATAATCTCCTCTTCTTTCTTTAGTAATAACTGATTTATAAACTTTACCAGTAGTAATATTTGCCATACCTGGAAGTTCAACATCTAAAAATCTTTCATAATGTCCTAAATCTAAATCAGTTTCCATACCATCATATGTTACAAATACTTCACCGTGTTGATATGGATTTAAAGTTCCAGAATCCCAATTAAGATATGGATCTATTTTTATAGCAGATACTTTAACTCCATAAGATCTAAGTAATCTACCAATTGAAGCAGAAGTTATTCCTTTTCCAATTGAACTTACTACTCCTCCAGTGATAATAATATATTTTGTCAGATTAATCCTCTCCAAAGTAATTATAAATTTTATATATAAATTATTATTTTAAAAATTTAACCTATTAAGGCCATTAATAATATTTATATTTCTGTTTATTTTAGTATATAAATTTAAAAAATTTATATAAAATATAAATAGGTATATAATATTATAAATTATATATAAATTCAAAATCATAGATTTTTATATTTTAAAGGTAATAATCTTGTATAATATGGATTTAGTAAATTATTAAAAATTTTGATTATTTGACTTTATTGAAATTTCTAAAAATTAAATATATCTTTTGTAATTTAATAATATGGGATTTTATATGATTAAATTTTTAAATAAGATATATTTTCAAATTATGGAAAGTATCATACTTCCATAAGAAGTTAAATTTTTAAATATGATATATTTTTAAACTATAGAAAATATCATACTTCTATAAAAAGTTAAATTATTAAATAAGATATATTTTCAAATTATAGAAAATATCATACTTCTATAAAAAGTTAAAATTTTAAATAAGTTAATTTCAATGAATCAATTTAAAATAATTAAATAAAAGGTAATATTATGGGATTGTTTGATTTTCTAAAAAAAGATAAAAGTAAAGATGAAGATAACCAATCAAATAATAATATAAATAATTTAAATAATGATTCTAATAATGAAGAAAAATATGATGTAGATGAACTTTTAGAATCAGATAAATTATCAGTTAAACAAAAACAGCAGATTATGTATAAAGAATTTGCTGAAAATTCAGAAAATAGAAATGAAAGACTTACAGCTGTAAATGAAATTATGGATGTTAATATGCTAAAAGATATAGCAATTAACTTTAAAGATAGATATTCCAGACTTCTTGCAGTTGCTAAAATACAAGATGAAGATATATTAACAGATATTGCAAAAAATTCAAAATATACTGATACTCGTGCTGCAGCATATCAACATTTAGGTAAAACAGATAAAGCTGCTGAAGAACTTTTAATTAGTAATAATAACAATAAACAATTTATCAATGATGCATTAAAAGATATTGATGATGAAGATATATTAACAAATATTGCAATAAAATCTATTGATAAAAAAGCAAGAAATTCTGCATTTAATAAGATTAAAAATAAAGATAATATTAAAAAAATTGCATTTAATTCTAATGATGAACACCTACGTAATTTAGCAATTAAAAATGCAGATATTGATAATGAAGAGGAATTAGAAGAACTCTTTACTAAAGAAGATTTAATAGATACTAAATTATATCTACTTAAAAAAATCAAAAATGAAAAATTTTTATTAAAAATTGCATCAGAAGATAAATCTGAGAAAATAAGACAAATAATAATATCTGAAATTAAAGATAATGATGCATTAATTAAACTTGGATTAAATACTAATCATTCTGATGTTAAGATTAAAGTTATGGAAAAAACACATGATGAAGATTTTATTAAAAACTTAGCATTAAATGATAAAGATAATTTTGTTAAAGATAAAGCAATAAAACTTCTTAATGATTTAAGTGTACTTGAAGATATTGCACTTAATGATGAAAATCCAATTATACGTAAAAATGCATCTCTTAAAATAGATAATGAAAATATACTTAAAAAGATTATTTTAAATGATAAAGATATTAGTGTTATTAAGGCAGTACTTGAAAATCCAAATCTTAAAGATGAAAAGGTTTTAAGTGAAATTGCAATTGAAAGTGAATTTTCAGAGATACGTAAAATCTGTACAAATAAAATAAACAATAAAGAATATCTTAAAGAGATTGCTATTAATACAGAATATGAAGATACAGCTAGATTTGCAGTAAATAAACTTGATGATGAGAAATTACTTACAGAGGTTATTGCAAAAACTAAAAATCAAAATATTGGAATTTCAGCAGTTAGTAAAATAGATACAGAAAGTATACTTGAAGTAATATTAAATAATTCACAATATGAAGAAGTACGTATTAAAGCATTAAATAAAATTAATAATATGAAATTAATTGAAAAGATTGCTAAAAAAGATAAGGATATTAATGTACGTGGAGTTGCTATTGACCGTTTACATAATACAAAATTATTAAAAGAAATTGCAAATTCTGATCCTAATGAGTTTATACGTGATAAAGCAAAAAGGAGATTATAATTATATTAGTTAATTACTATAATGAAAATTAAGTATATATAATTTATTAGTTAGTTTAAACAATTGTTATAATAAAAATTAAGTATATATAAGAACATATTAAATATTATTAGAAAATGTGGAGGTACTAATAATGGCAGAATATGATATTAGTAAAAATGCAGAATATGCATCAGTTATTAAAGAAAAATTAGGTTTAGATTCGGAAGTTGTTGCTATTAAATTCTTTGATGATGAAAATGAGATTCCAGCAAATATTGAAAAACTTGCTGAACCAACAAGACATTGTCAAATGGTTAAATATGCTGCAGATGGAAAAGCTTTCTATGCAACTAAAGATGAAGAAGCATGTAAAGGTGGATCTAGTGCAATTGGATTAGAAGATGCACCTAAAAAAGTTTCAAGTGGGGAAAAATACTTTGAACTTGGAAGATTCAAATCAATAGAAGAAAGTAAAGAATTGTATGAAGCTTTACCAAAACTTGATGTAAGACATAAAGGAGTTATTTATTGCCCTCTTAAAGATTCTGAATTTGAACCAGATGTAATTATATACTTTGCAAAACCATTAGCAGGTATGAGAACAGCACAAGCATTAGTATATAATAATGCAGAAAGATTTAATCCTAACTTCTCTGGTATTCAATCAGTATGTGGAGATGTATGTGCAGGACCTATTATTAATAAGAAACCTAATATGAGTTTAGGTTGTGATGGTTCTAGAAAAGCAGCAAAAGTTAAACCTGAAGAATTAGTTGTTGGTATTAATAAAGAAGAAATTGAACCAACAGTTGTTGCATTAAATAAAATTTTATAATTTCTCTTTTTTTTATTTTCTATTTTTTTAAATTTATTACATTCTTAGTTTTAGAATAAGTATTTATCTAATTTAAATAAAATTAAACTTAAAATCTTAGTTTTAGAATAAGTATTTATTGATTTAAATAATCTTAGATTTAAATTCTTAATTTTAGAATAAGTATTTATCTAATTTAAATAAATTTAAATTATTATATAACTTGTTTTACTATTTAAAAATCTCTTTTTAATTAATTTAATTAGTATTAAATGCTCTTTAAATTTTAATAAAAAAGTAAAAAAATAACTTTTATAAAGTTATTTAAATATTTTAATTTTTAAATATTAATTATTTAGATAAATTTTTATTAATAAGTTCTTTAGCAAGTGGAGTAATATTTTCTGAAAGGATTTCTTTTAAAAATTCACCAGTATAAGTTCCACTTTCTGCAACTTCTTCTGGAGTTCCTTCTGCAATTACTTCTCCTCCACCATCTCCACCTTCAGGTCCTAAATCAATAATATAATCTGCAGTTTTAATAACATCAAGGTTATGTTCAATAACAATTACAGTATTTCCTTTATCTGTAAGTCTTGATAAGACACTAAGTAAACGTTTAATATCTGCAAAATGAAGACCAGTTGTAGGTTCATCAAGAATATATAATGTATTACCTGTTGATTGTTTAGATAATTCTTTAGCTAATTTTACTCTTTGTGCTTCTCCACCAGATAAGGTAGTAGCTGGTTGACCAAGTTTAATGTAACCTAAACCAACATCATATAATGTTTGTAATTTTCTATGGATTTTAGGAATGTTTTCAAAGAATTCTAAAGCTTCTTCAACAGTCATTTCAAGAACTTCATAGATATTTTTACCTTTATAACGAATATCTAATGTTTCTTCATTGTAACGTTTACCTTTACATTCTTCACATGGTACATATACATCTGCTAAGAAATGCATTTCAATCTGTATAATACCATCACCATGACATGCTTCACATCTTCCACCTTTTACATTAAAACTAAATCTTCCAGGTTTATATCCTCTTGCTTTAGCTTCTGGTGTTTGTGAAAATAATTCACGAATTGGTGTAAATACACCAATATATGTTGCAGGATTACTTCTTGGAGTTCTACCAATAGGAGTTTGATCTATAACAATTAATTTATCAATGTTTTCTGCTCCTTCAATAGAATCATGTTCTCCAGCAAATGCATATTTATGATTTAAAATACCATTTAAACCTTTATTTAATATTTCATTTACTAAACTACTTTTTCCAGAACCACTTACACCAGTAACACAAGTAAATAATCCAAGTGGGAATTTAACATCAATGTTTTTAAGGTTATTTTGACGTGCACCTTTAACTGTAATAAATTTACCATTACCTTTTCGTCTTTTTTCTGGAATTGGAATAGTTTCTTTACGTGAAATATATCTTCCAGTTATTGATTCATCTGATTCCATTATTTCTGCAGGGGTACCTTGAGCAATAACTTTACCACCATGTTCTCCTGCTCCTGGACCAATATCTACAACATAATCTGCTGAAAGAATTGTTTCTTCGTCATGTTCTACAACAATTAAAGTATTTCCAAGATTACATAGATGATCTAAAGTATTTATTAATTTTCTATTATCTCTTTGATGAAGACCAATACTTGGTTCATCAAGAATATATAAAACACCTACAAGTCCAGAACCTATTTGGGTTGCAAGTCTAATTCTTTGAGCTTCTCCACCAGATAATGTACCTGATGATCTTGCTAGGCTAATATAATCTAAACCTACATCAACAAGGAATTTTAATCTTGCTTTAATTTCTTTTAATATTTCACTACCAATAAATTGTTCTCTTTTAGTAAGTTCAAGTTCATTAAAGAATTTAAATGAATTTTTAATAGACATTTCACAGACTTCAGCAATGTTTTTACCACCAACAGTAACTGCAAGAATCTCTGGACGTAATCGTCTACCACCACAAACATAACATTTTCTATCACTCATATATTTTGAAATATTTTTTCTATTCCAATTAGATTTAGTTTCAAAATATAATCTTTGAAGTCTTATAACTACACCTTCAAAACGTCTATTAACCATATATGAACGATTTCTTCTTTTAAAATTAAATGCTACTCTTTCATCAGTACCAAAAAGAATTATATCTTGGTATTTTTTATCCAAATCTTTAAATGGTGTATCCATTGAAAAACCAAAATGATTTGCAACTGCAGTTAACATTTGATGATAATAATTATCTTGATTTTTAGATTTACTCCATGGTACTACAGCACCTTCATTTAAAGATAAATTTTTATCTGGAACAACTAAATCAGGATCTATTTCCATTTTAGAACCAATACCTTTACATTCAGGACATGCTCCTTGTGGAGAGTTAAATGAAAACATACGTGGAGTTAATTCTTCAAAACTTAATCCACAGTCTACACATGCAAAATCTTCAGAATATAATTTTTCATATTCTTCACTATCTTTTGGTGAATATAGGACTTTTACAACACCTTCTCCAAATTTAAGTGCAGTTTCAAGAGAATCAGTTAATCTTCTTTTAAAATCAACAGTATTCCTTATTTTAAGCCTATCAATAACAATATCAATAGTATGTTTATTATTCTTTTTAAGTTTAATATCTTCTTCTAAATCTCTTATTTCACCATCTACTCTAGCACGTACAAAACCTTTTTCTCTAAACTCTTCAAAAACTTGATTATGTTCTCCTTTACGGTCTTTAATAATTGGAGATAAAACTTGTAATTTAAGATTTTCTCCTTCTTCCATTATAGATTCTGCAATTTGCCCTACAGTTTGATGTGATATTTCTCTACCACAATTTGGACAATGGGGAATACCAATACGAGCATATAATAATCTTAAATAATCATATATTTCAGTAATAGTACCTACAGTACTTCTTGGATTAACTTTAGTTGATTTTTGGTCTATTGAAATAGCAGGTGATAAACCTTCAATATAATCAAGTTCTGGTTTATCCATTTGACCTAAAAATTGTCTTGCATAAGAAGATAATGATTCTACATATCTACGTTGTCCTTCAGCATAGATAGTATCAAAAGCAAGTGATGATTTTCCTGAACCACTTAAACCTGTAATTACTATAAATTCATCTCTTGGAAGAGTTAAATCTATATTCTGAAGGTTATGTTCTCTTGCTCCTTTAATAACAATTTCTTTTTTATTTGACCTTCTTACCATATTTTCACCATTATTATAAAAATATAGACTTTGTTAAAAAGATATTTTTAAAAATTTAATTTTCTAAAGTCTATTTGTTTTCTAAATTTAAAAATAAAATATATTTTAAATTATAATGATTTTAACAAAGCTAAAATATAATATACCTAAAATAATAATTTAAAAATCTAAACTTCAAATTATAGAACACATCCAAAGTATAATATACTTAAGTAGTAATTTAAAAATCTAAACTTCAAATTATAGAACACATCCAAAGTATAATATACTTAAGTAGTAATTTAAAAATCTAAACTTCAAATTATAGAATACTAATTAGTATTTAATTCGTACATTATAAAACTATTCTTTTTATTATATTAAATTATAACATACTTTTAAGTTCAACTATTTGATCTCTTAATTTAGCTGCTCTTTCAAAATCTAAATCCTCTGCAGCATCAGCCATATCTTTTTGTAAATCTTTAATAAGAAGCCTAAGTTCATCTTTTGGCATTTTCTTAATTTCAGCAACTCTTTTAGAATCTTTTTCTTCTTTTTTATCTTTAAGTGTTCTTTCAGTAGATTTAGGTGTAATACCATATTTTTTATTATATGCCATTTGTATATGACGTCTTTTATCTGTAATATGTTTAGCATTTTTAACTGAATCAGTCATATTATCTGCATACATTATTACTCTACCATGAACATTACGAGCAGCTCTACCAATAGTTTGTATTAATGAAGTTTCACTTCTTAAAAAACCTTCTTTATCAGCATCAAGAATACCAACTAAAGCAACTTCTGGTAAATCTAAACCTTCTCTTAAAAGGTTTACACCAACAATACAGTCATATGTTCCACGTCTTAAATCATCAATAATTTCAATACGTTCAAGAGTATCAATTTCTGAATGAAGATAATGTACTTTAATACCTATTTTAGCATAATAATCAGTTAAGTCTTCAGCCATACGTTTAGTTAATGTTGTAATTAAAACACGTTCATTATTTTTAATACAATTTCTAACTTCACCAAGTAAATCTTCAACTTGATTTTCAATAGGACGAATAATAACTTCAGGATCAACTAATCCAGTAGGACGAATAATTTGTTCTACAACATTTGTACTTCTTGAAAGTTCATATTCACCTGGAGTTGCAGATACATATATAACTTGATCTACTGATTTTTCAAATTCATCAAAACGTAATGGTCTATTTTCCTTTGCTGAAGGTAATCTAAAACCATAATCAACAAGTGTCTGTTTACGTGCTCTATCACCATTATACATTCCACGAATCTGTGGTACTGTAACATGAGATTCATCAATAATAGTTAAGAAATTATCTGGGAAATATTTAAGTAATGAATATGGCATATCTCCCCATTTACGTCCAGATAAATGCATAGAATAATTTTCAATACCTGAACAATATCCTACTTCTTGAAGCATTTCCATATCATACTTTGTTCTTTGTTCTAATCTTTGAGCTTCAACATATTTACCTAAAGAATTAAGTTCTTTTAAACGGTCATCAAGTTCTTCATTAATATCTTGAAGTGCTTGTTCAAGTCTATCTTGTCCTACAATGAAGTGTTTTGCTGGGTAAAACATGTATCTATCAAGTGATTCCATTTTTTTACCAGTTACAGGATTGATAATTGAAATAGCATCAATTTCATCACCAAATAATTCAATTCTTACAGGTGGTGTACCATGAACAGGATTTACTTCAATAACATCTCCACGAACTCTAAATTGTCCTCTTTCAAATGCAATGTCGTTTCTTTCATACTGGAGGAAAATTAATCTTGATAAAATATATGCTCTATCAAATTCATCTCCTACTTCAATACCAAATGCAAATTCTCCATAATCTTGTGGTGAACCAATACCATAAATACAACTTACACTACTTACTACAATAACATCATCACGTGAAAGTAAAGATTGAGTAGCAGAATGTCTCATTATATCAATATCTTCATTAATTGATGATTCTTTATCAATAAATGTATCACTACTTGGGACATATGCTTCAGGTTGATAAAAATCATAGTAACTTACAAAGTATTCAACTGCATTTTCTGGGAAGAAAGCTTTAAACTCTTCATATAATTGAGCAGCTAAAGTTTTGTTATGTGAAATAATTAAAGTAGGCTTTTGAACCTCTTCAATAATATTTGCCATTGTAAATGTTTTTCCAGAACCAGTTACACCAAGTAATGTTTGTTCATGCATTCCTTTATTTACACCATCTACTAATGATTTAATTGCTTTAGGTTGATCACCTAATGGTTTAAATGGTGAATGTAATTTAAATTCTTTCATAATATCATAAATATATAAAATTATTGTTTAAACAGTCTTTCTATTATATACATATAAACTTAATGTGTTTAATATTAATTCTCTTTAATTAATAAAAATACATAATATATTATTCTCTTTAATAAAATTATATGGAATAATACTGTATAAATTTAATAAATCATATGGAATTAAAATTAAATTCTAAAAAATAAAAGTTTATTTTTGTTTTAATAATAAAATTATTTAATAAGTATTTAATAATTTTTCTATATTTACTATAATATATATTATATATTAAAAATTGCTTTTCCTAAGAGCATATGAAAACTAATATTTTTGGGTCTTGTTATTTTATATAAAAATTTAAAAAATACTTTAAAAAAGAAGTTTATAAATTAAATTTTAATGTATGGTTGCTTTTATAAATAAAATAAAATAAAATTATATAAATTAAAAATTAATCATCATTTTGAATTTTGAAATTAAAACTAACTGCATGATATGGTAAATCACAACAAGGAACAACACGTTGACATTTATATGATAATTCACCATATTGTGATAATATATCTTCAGCTTTATTATTAATTTCATTTACTACATCAGGTTTATGGATTCTAAAATTACCCATAAATGTAGTAGCATTAGCTAAATTTAAAACTGTTAATTTATCCATTACAAATGGAAGATCATATTCTGCTAAAAGTGTATTAATCTTTGATACAACTTCATCATTAATCTTGTTTTTTTCATCTTTTGATAACATATTATCCCTACACATAATTAATATCTATTATAAATATTTAAGAAAATAATATAAAGATTTTATTATTTAAGTTTTTAAATTATTAATTTATTTTATTTATAATAATATTTATAATCATTTTTATACTAAATATAGGTCTTTTGAAAGATTTATTTAAGTTTAACTAAGATTTATATCATTTTAAAGTGTTTTTAAGGTAAAATAATAAAAAAAGCTTTTATATACTAGTTTAATGTATTATACTAAAAAATTGTAGAAAAAAAGTTTTAATATAAAACTATTCTCTACCTTTTTTAAGTGATTGAACCATATCAATATTCCTAATTTTACTTGAAAGAATGATGTTTACAATTACTGATACTCCAACAACTATTATAAAAGATAATATGATAGTATTAGTAGAATAAAATATAGGATAATAATAATTTTCACCAGAACTATCTAATATTAATCTTAAAACATAGTAAGAGATAGGTAAACCTATAATAAAACCTATTATTGATAAAAATATACTTTTACTAAGATATAATTTTGATATATATTTAGATTTAAATCCAATAACTTTTAAGGTTGCAAGATCTCTTTTGGACTCTGTAAATGAAAGTATAGCTAAACTATATAATACAACTATTGTTAATAATACTGCAAATATAATTAATATTCTAATCATATCATCCATTGTTTTTACAATTTCTTGCCAACTATTCTGTAAATCAGATACAGAACTTACACTATTTATTCCTGAAAGATTACTATCAATATTTTTATCATAAGTTACAATTGTTGTTGGAGTGTAATTGATTCCTAATTCTTTAAGTTTATCTGGACTTATTATAAGACCTTGATTTGATGAGTCTGCATAAATTCCTGTTATTGTTGAATTTACCCATGTGTTATTTGTATAAATATGCCATTTTACAGTATCACCTACTTTAAGATTTAATAATTCAGCAGTCTTTTCAGAGATAAGTATACTGTTATTATCATATTTTATTTTTTCCATATACCTATTATTTGGCGTAATAATTCCAGTACTGTTATAAGAATTCAGATTAGTAGTTTTACTTATAGTATTATATTTAATCTCAATTTCTTTACTCATCACTTGTGTTCCATTATATCTTTCGCTTATTAAATTTATTTGATAATCAGTAATATTATCTTTAAGATTTATTTGATTATTATAATGATTTATACTACCATATTCCCATGATTCTACACTATTCATTGCATCTTCCATTCCTAATGAAGCAATAACAAGTATTGTACAAGTAATTATTACTACAATAGTAACCAATGTTCTTAGTTTACTTCGACTCATATCTTTAATATTCCATTTAATATTAAAGTTAAACCTCTTCCATAGTTTAGTATTATTAATAAATCTTAATTTAGATATTTTAGGAGCTTTGGGCATTAATGTTGATGATGGAGATTCACGAGCAATATTTTTAACAGTAAGATATGTGAATAATATAGCTAATATTAACATGATTAAAGGAACAATTACAAAACTCCAACTAAATCCTGGAGACCATACAGGTAAAGTATATGTTGTAGCCATTGAACTTTCAAATATTTTTGGCAATGTTAAAGGACCTAGAATACAAGCTAAAATTGAGGCAAATATTATTATAAATATACCATATGAAAGATAATGATTAATTATTGTCTTATTTTTAAATCCTAATGATTTTAATATTCCAATTTGTGTTCTTTGATTAGAAACAATTCTTGTCATTGTTGTAAGAAGTGTTAATAATGAAACTATAACAAAAATTATAGGAATCATAACACCCATCATTTTATGTTGATCTATCTCAGAACTTATTGTTTTATGACTTAGCTGGCTGTCTCTTGTTAAATAAATAGAATAATTACTACTTATAGTATTTAAGTCCTCTTGATACTTACTTGTATTTTCATTAGTTCTAATTAAAAGAGTATTATAATTTATATTTTCTTTAGGAAATGCTTTATATGACATATACCCAAATCCTTGAAGATGAAAATCAGGTATAAATGTTTTTTTAGGTTCTTCAAATACATATTCTGGTGAGTATCCAAGTCCACGTACTGTTTTTTCAATTATTATATTATTATATTTAAGTTTAATTTTATCTCCAATATGGATATTAGATGTATCTGCAAATCTTTTATCAAGCCAAATACCATTTTTATCATTAATATCAATATTTGGTCCTTTAATAGGATAATATTTGGAAATTGTATTATTTTCAATAAAATGCAGTTTAATATCTGGATTATTCTTCATATCACCTACTGTATTAATTACTAATTGTCTTTCTACTTGAATAGTAGAATCTAGATTATTAATTTTATTTATTGTAGAATTAGTAAATGTGTCATTATACACCCATACATTTGCCATATTAGTATCATTATAATACTTATTTAAATTAGTTTCAATCCCATATGCTTCTGAACCTACACCTACAAAGATATAAATTGCAAAAAAACACATTAAAAAAATTGCAATAAATTGTAATTTATGTTTAGAAATATCTCTAAGCATCTTTTTAAATAATAACATAATATAACCTTTAATTAATTTTAAATTCTTTATACCTACCAATCAATCTCTTCAGGAGTTTTTGGATTAGTATTAATTTTAATATTATCAATTTTTCCATCATTTAAATAAATAACTTTATTTGCAATTTCTGCAATCTTTTCATTATGTGTTACTACAACAACAGTTGTATTATCTTTAAAAGATAAATCATGAATAATTTTAATAATTTTAAAACCAGTTTTTGAATCTAAAGCACCTGTTGGTTCATCACAAAGTAATAAACTTGGTTTTTTAATAATTGCCCTTGCAATGGATACTCTTTGTTGTTCACCACCTGATAATTCTGATGGAAATTGATCTGAATGATCAAGTAAATCTACTTGATTAAGAGCATAATCAACATCAATATCTTTATCTATAAGTTCAGAAATTAAATCAATATTTTCATAAACAGTTAAACTTGGAATTAAATTATAAAATTGAAATATAAACCCAATTTTCTCTGCTCTAAACTTTGTAAGTTCATTATCATTATAATGGGTTATATTATTATCATCAATTATTATATCACCATAACTTACACTATCTAATCCTCCAAGAAGATTTAATAATGTTGATTTTCCTGAGCCTGAAGGTCCAAGAATTACTACAAATTCACCTTTATCAATTGTGAAATTTAATTTATTTACTGCATTTAAAACATGTTCTCCATTAACATACTCTTTTGTTACATTTTTGAATTCAATTACTTTATTCAATATTTCACCTCAATAAAATCTATATTATTTACAATCTTGCTAGAAAATCATTTAATTTAAATTTTTGATAGTTTTATAATAAGACATTTATAAAGAGATTTTAAATAATAAAAAAATCCACTTTAAGAAAAACATTTTATACAAAATCCATAAACAGATTTTAAATAATAAAAAATCCACTTTTAGAAAAACATTTTATACAAAATATAATAATTAAAAATAATTGTTTTATAAAACACAAATAAAACTAATCAATATTCTAATAAATAAAGTATTTTCTAAATTTTGTATAGACTTATTATATCATTAATAATATATAAATTTAGGTATACCTAAAAATTATATATAATATAAAAATAAAGAAAAAGTAATTTAAAAAAAAGACTCATCGAAATATAATTCATTTTAGAGTAAATTCTCTTAAATTTAATTTATAAGATTGAATAATATTTAAATACTAATTTTTAGAGCAAATTTAATAAAATTGATTTTTAAATATTAAATGCCCTTTAAATACTAATTTTTAGAGTAAACTATCTTAAAACTAATCTAAAGTAAAATATTATTTAAATTGATAAAACTTCAACAGACACAGTAAAAAATTAAATTAAAAATAGATGATTTAGACATTTATATCTTAAATAAAAAAAAGTTCTATAAAAAATATTAAATTTAATAATCTAAATTTTCTATAGAACCTAAAAATATAAATCTTTAGTAATTATTTTAAAAACAATTACTTTATCATAAATCTAATAAATTAAAGATAATATAAATCTTTTAGGGGCCTGAATTTTTCACATTTGTGATAGCTTTTGTAGGCCTGTTTTTGATGTATCGGAGTTCTGTATGAGTATTGTTCCTAATAATACATATAAATATAGGGTTTTTTCTACTGATTTTGGTGTAAATTTGTGTATTTTTCTCATTTCTAATGAATTTTTAAGTACTTTGAAATAATCTTCGATTTTACCTCTTATTGGTTTGTAATGTTTCCAATTCATGAGTTTACTGATTAATTCTTTTTTTAATCGTTTAAATAATCTTTTATTTTTATTTAATTGATTTTTATTTTTAAATATGTTTAATGAGTAGCTTAAAACATCATC